>JAYVJS010000601.1:0-15995 GCA_043769075.1 Gemmatimonadota bacterium
TGTTGTGGTCGAGAATCAGTGTCTGGTACAACTCATCTAGCTCGTTCACCGCCCAAACACTTTCTGGGCGGCAACCACGCCAGCAACGAGGGCGTCCACTTCCGCTGCCGTGTTATACGGAGCAAAAGAGGCTCGAACCGTGGCCGGGACACCGAGCCTGGCCATCAGCGGCTGGGCGCAGTGATGCCCGGCCCGCACCGCCACGCCGTGGGCATCAAGCGCGGTCCCAACGTCGTGGGGATGAACCCCGTCCACCGAAAAGCTGACCACCCCGACTCTGGGATGCGCGTCCCCATGGACCGTTAGTCCCGGGAGACCCCGGAGCCGCTCCACCGCCTGTGCAACAAGCCCGTCCTCGTAGTCCTGGGCCGCCTGGCGATCCCAGCGTTCCATATACTCAATCGCAGCCCCGAGTCCGAAGACTTCTCCAATCGGCGGTGTACCCGCCTCGAACTTGGCCGGTGGCGGAGCATAGGTCGACCGCCCGATTTCAACGTGGGCGATCATCCCGCCGCCGCCTTGCCACGGCGGCATCCGCTCCAACAGCTTGCTCCGCCCGTACAGTACCCCAAGGCCCGTCGGTCCGAACATCTTGTGAACCGAATAGACGTAGAAATCAGCCCCGAGCGACTGCATATCAAGCTTCAGATGGGGGGCCCCTTGGGCCCCATCCACCACACAGACCGCACCCATTTCGTGGGCTAGCCCCGCGACCCGAGCGATCGGCACCACGGTCCCAAGCACGTTCGACACATGGCACACCGCCACAATCTTGGTGCGTCCCGAACGCTCCCGTTCGAGCCAATCCAGATCCAGTTCGCCCCGCGGCGTCACCGGAATCGCGCGAATCCGGGCCCCGGTCTGCTCGGCGATCAGCTGCCAGGGCACCAGGTTTGAGTGATGTTCCATCTCGGAGACAATAATTTCATCCCCGGCCCGCAACACCGACCGCCCGTAACTTTGAGCCACCAGATTGATACTGGCGGTCGTTCCGGCGGTGAACACAACTTCCTCTGGCCCGGCCGCGCCCATGAACCGAGCCGCCAGCGCCCGCACCGACTCGAACCGTTCGGTCGCTTGTTGGCTGATGGAGTGAACACCCCGAGCCACGTTCGCCGTCATGCCGCGATAGTACTCCAGCATCGCGTCGACGACATCGTTGGGTTTGAGGGCCGTGGCGGCATTGTCCAGGTAGGCCAACGGTACCCCGCGAACCGAGCGGGCAAGCATTGGGAAATGTCCCCGAATCGCCTCCGCGTCCCAGCGCGAATAGCTCCCCGGCTCCACTTCAACCGCAGACGGCGCCGCAACGTCCGGTATCATGTGGCCTACCGGGCAACCCCGAGGCGCTCGTGCACCACCTGGTTCAAGGCCGTCCGAATCGGCTCTGAGGTCACCTCGTTCAACACCTCTGCCGCAAACGCGTGGGTCAGCAGCCGGCGGGCCGCAGCCGCTGGGATTCCTCGGCTCTGGCAGTAGAACAATCCCATCGGCTCCAAGTTCCCGATCGTCGCTCCATGAGTGCACTTCACATCATCGGCAAAGATCTCGAGCTGGGGCTTGGTATCGACCCGGGCGCTATCAGAGAGCAGCAAGGTCCGATTGGTCTGCTTAGCATCGGTCTTCTGCGCCTCCGGCTTCACGAAGATTTTGCCGTTGAACACTCCATGCGATCGGTCGTCGAGAACCCCTTTGTAGACTTCCCAGCTGCGGCAGTTCGGCTCGTCGTGATAAATCGTCGTGTGGGTATCGATCAACTGATCGCCCCGACCGATGTACAGCCCATACAACACGGCCTCGGTGTTCGGCGCCCCCAGACGGGTGTGCAGGTTGTGCCGGGCGATCGCCCCGCCCATTGCAAGCGAGAAGGACCGGTAGTGGCTGTCCCGGGCCTGATTCACATGGGTAAACCCGATATGGTAGGCCGCCTCACTCTCGCGTTGAACCCGGCCATGTTCGACCCATGACCCGGCCCCCATCGAAACCTCGACCACGGCGTTCGTCCAATACCGGGTCCGATTCGACAACGACACATAGCTCTCAACCACCTGAAACCGCGACTGTTCCTCAGCCACCACCAGGACCCGGGGATGGCTTACAACGCCGTCGGCCGAGTCCGAGCTCACGAAGACGACATGGACCGGGACTGGGATCTGGGTTCCCTGGGTGACTCGGATAACGGCCCCGTCCTTCGTCAACGCGGTATTGAGGGCCGTGAATGGGGTTTCTTCCGGACGGACATGGTGTCCGAAGTGCCGCTCCACGAGATCCGGATCACTCGCCAGGGCTGCCGATATCGTAGTTGCTGTCAGTCCGGGTACCGCGGCACCGCCCGACAAGGCTGGCACAAATTGGCCGTCGACAAACACCAACCGAGGCCACTCGGGATGATCAAACAGGAACGGGGCCAAATCGGCGAGGGCCAGCGATCCAGCCGAGGTCGACGGGGCAAACCCACCTCGGGCAATGGGCGCTACCGACGTGAACCGCCACTCCTCGTCTTTGGTGGATGGAAACCCCATTCGCCGAAACCCATCGATCGCCCCGCGCCGGAGCCCTTTGAGCCATTCCGGAGCCCGACCCCCACCGTTGGCGGCCGCCGCCTCAAACTGCCGCACATAGGTCTCGATCACGCCAGGGCCTCGGCCGGCCCAGTCAGCCACTCGTAGCCCTTTGCCTCAAGCTCCAGAGCCAATTCCCTGCCACCGGACTTGACAATCTTTCCATCGGCCAGCACGTGGACGAAGTCGGGCACGATATGGTTGAGCAGGCGCTGGTAGTGGGTGACGAGCACAAAGGCGTTATCCGGCCGTTTGAGCGCGTTCACCCCGTTCGCGACGATCCGGAGCGCGTCGATATCCAGCCCCGAATCGGTCTCGTCGAGTAACGCCAGTTTGGGCTCAAGCACCGCCATTTGGAGGATTTCGTTCCGCTTCTTCTCGCCCCCCGAAAAGCCGGCATTGACTGCCCGCTTCATGATCTCCGGGCCCCACTCCACGATCTTCAGCTTCTCCTCGAGATGGTCGACGAAGTCGATCGGATCCATTTCCTCCAACCCGCGCACCTTCCGAAGTTCGTTGTACGCGGCCCGAAGAAAGTAGGCGTTGGTCACCCCTGGAATCTCAACTGGGTATTGAAAGGCGAGGAAAACCCCGGCCTGAGCCCGCTCTTCAGGCTCCAGTCCGGTCAAGTCAGCTCCGCCATACCAAATCTCACCACCCGTCACCGTATAGGCCGGGTGACCGGCGATCACCTGGGCCAGGGTGCTTTTACCGGAACCATTTGGCCCCATGATCGCATGGACCTCACCGGCGTTGACGACAAGATTGATGCCTTTGAGAATCTCTTGGTCGCCGACGGCGGCGCGGAGGTTTTTGATCTCGAGTAACGGTGCCACGGAATACTCCTATCCGACGCTGCCTTCAAGGCTGATGCCCAACAGTTTCTGAGCCTCAACCGCAAACTCCATCGGGAGTTCCCGGAAGACTTCTTTGCAAAAACCGTTGACGATGATCGAAATCGCGTTCTCGGTATTGAGGCCGCGTTGCTTGAGATAGAAAATCTGGTCCTCGCCGATTTTCGACGTCGAGGCTTCGTGTTCGACTGCGGCGGTCCGGTTTTGAACGTCGATGTATGGGAACGTATGAGCCCCGCAGCGGTTCCCGATCAGCATCGAGTCGCACTGAGTGTAATTCCGTGCTCCCTCGGCTCGAGGCATCACCTTCACCAATCCGCGATAGCTGTTCTGGCCGCGGCCGGCCGAAATGCCCTTCGACACCACCGTGCTCTTGGTGTGCCGACCCAGATGGATCATCTTGGTCCCGGTGTCAGCCTGTTGCCGGCCATTGACCACGGCCACAGAATAGAACTCCCCAATCGAATGATCACCCTGCAAGATCACCGACGGGTACTTCCAGGTGATCGCAGACCCGGTTTCAACCTGGGTCCACGAGATCTTGCTGTTGGCGCCGGCACACTTCCCTCGCTTCGTTACGAAGTTGAAGATGCCGCCCTTGCCGTTCTCGTCCCCCGCATACCAGTTCTGCACCGTCGAGTACTTGATCGTAGCGCCTTCGAGTGCCACCAACTCGACCACCGCCGCGTGGAGTTGGTTCTCGTCCCGCTTGGGCGCGGTGCACCCCTCCAAGTAGCTGACGTATGACCCTTCGTCCGCGATAATCAGCGTCCGCTCGAACTGCCCGGTATTCTGCGCATTGATACGGAAATAGGTCGAGAGGTCCATCGGACAACGGACCCCTTTCGGGATGTACACGAAAGACCCATCGGTAAACACGGCCGAGTTGAGGCCGGCAAAGAAATTGTCGCTCGCCGGGACGACCGATCCGAAGTATTTCTTGACCAGATCCGGATGTTCGAGGACGGCCTCGGAAAACGAACAGAAAATGATGCCCATGGCCCCGAGCTGCTTCTTGTAGCTCGTCCCGACCGATACGCTATCAAACACTGCGTCGACCGCGACCCCGGACAAGATCTTCTGTTCCGTTAACGGAATCCCGAGTTTGGTATAGGCCTCGAGCAGCTTCGGATCCACCTCATCCAGGCTGCCGAGTGGCGCCTTCGTCTTCGGGGCGGAGTAGTAGACGATCTGCTGATAGTCGATTGGGGGATAAGTCACATTGGGCCACTCGGGCTCCGACATCTTGAGCCAGCCCCGATAGGCCTTCAAACGCCACTCCAACAACCACGCCGGTTCCTTCTTCTTCTCGGAGATCAGCCGGACGACGTCTTCGGAAAGACCGGGCGGGAGGGACTCGGACTCGATATCCGTGACAAATCCCCATTTGTACTCGCGGTTGACTAGCGCCTCGATTGACTCACTCACGGCCGCTTTCTCCCCCTGAGGATTTGCCCAACTCGAAATCCTAAGTGAAAAAGTCGGAATTGTCAAACCAGCTGGAATCGACGGGCCAAACCTGGATCGGCGCACCGGAATCGGAGTAGGTTGTTAGTGAAGTTGTACTATCTACTACTATTTGCAGTCCGAACGCTCCTGCTTCCGGTTGGGGCCCCTCAGGCCGACCCCTAAAGAACCCAGCCCCGGACCGAAACTTCGGAATTATCCGGACTGGAGTAGGCGATGAAGTGCTTGGTCGTCGCGATTCAGCCACCATCCGACGGATCGTGATCAACGCTCTCAAGTCAATCGGCCTGATCGACGTAGTCGAAGCCGGCAACGGGAGCGAGGCTTAGGCTGTGTGACAGCTCGATTGGGCTAATCATCACGGATTGGAACATGCCGGCGATGGGCGGCCTCGAGTTCGTCAGAACGCTCTTGTCCAACAACGTGACAAGTCGACAGGCCGCTATCGACGCCAGCTTCCTAAAACCATAGCCGGCGGCCCTCAGGAGTTGCGCTATGTACTACTCTCCCGGCCCTTGCAGGAATTGACCGAGGCCCGAGATTGCAGGTATGACAATTCACCGAATCCGACTCCTAGGAGACCCGGTACTGCGCGCCAAGTGCGACCCCATCGCGCAGCCCGGATCGGCCGCCGTTCGAATGATCATTGACGATCTGCGCGACACCCTCCGCGATTGGCAATCCCGATTCGGGACCGGCCGCGCAATCGCCGCACCCCAAATCGGGGCCCCGGTTCGAATCGTCTACGTCGAGATGGACCGTTCCTGGCCGTTGATCAACCCGGAAATCGTCGACATTGGTACCGACGACTTCATCGTGTGGGACGACTGCTTCTCGTTCCCCAACCTGATGGTCCGGGTCCAACGTGCCCACCGCATCCGGGTCCGGTTCCAGGACCTCAAAGGGGTCACCCAGGAACTGGATCTAGAGGGAGAGCGGGCCGAGCTGCTCCAGCATGAAATCGACCACCTCGACGGGGTCTTGGCCATTGATCGGGCCCATGGAATGGACCCATTCTGTCTTCGGGAAGAGTGGAACCGCTGGTACACCTCTGGGGAGCGATGCGGCGCGCCGGAAATTCGCCACGAACATCTCCCCAGCGCGCTGCTCTAGGCCCCCCGCCCGCTATATATTGGCCCTCAACTCACGACCGCGGGCACACCATGGGCGAAATGGTCACCTTCGAGGCCAACGGGCACTCAACCGCCGGCTACCTCGCGACGCCCCCGGGCGGAACCGGGCCCGGGCTCCTGGTGATTCAAGAGTGGTGGGGATTGGTCGACCACATCAAGGCGGTTGCGGACCGGTTTGCGGGCGCCGGTTTCCTCACCCTCGCGCCAGATTTTTACGACGGCAAAGTCACCGCCAGCCCCGACGCGGCAGCGAAGCTCTTCATGGCGTTAAACATCGACCGAGCGGGCGCTGACTTGCGAGGGGCCGTTGATTTCCTCCGGAGCCGGCCTGGCCTCCGGTCCCAGCGCGTCGGGGCCTTAGGCTTTTGCATGGGGGGCCAACTGGCCCTGTATGCAGGGATGACCGATCCGGACCGGATCGGGTGCGTGGTCGATTTCTATGGCATTCATCCGAGTGTCCCAATCGACCCCGCCCGTGTCACAGTGCCCGTGCTGGGGCATTTCGGGACCCGCGACGGCTCGATTCCCGAGGGAACCGCCAAGGGATTGGCGGCCGCGATCAATCAGGCCGGGGGCCTGTGCGAGGCCCACTTCTACGACGCCGACCACGCGTTCTTCAACGACACCCGTCCTCACGTCTACCAACCCGAAGCGGCCCGATTAGCTTGGGTGCGGTCTTTGGCCTTTCTGCGCCTGCATTTGAGCTCAACCGAACATTGAAATTGGAGCGGTCGGATGACGTACATCATAACGGAAGCGTGCATCGGGGTTAAGGATCGGGCGTGTGTCGATGTGTGCCCAGTCGATTGTATCTACGAGGCCGAGGACCAACTCTACATTCACCCCGACGAGTGCATCGATTGTGGGGCGTGTGAGCCGGAATGCCCCGTTAGTGCAATCTTTCCGGAGGAGGAAGTTCCCGACAACATGTCTGCTTATATCGCTAAGAACAAAGAAGCCTTCGTTGGCCCGAACCCGCCGGGCAAACCCAAGCGCCCGTAGGCATTACCGGAGACTCTGTAAGAATTTGAGGATGGCCCGGGTCGTCGGCACCGGCTGCTCGATGCAAGGCAGGTGCCCCGACCCCGGAATCTCCACCAACCGGGCCTCCGGAATAGCCGCCGCCATCAATTCGGAGATGCCAGGGGGCGTAATGACGTCTTCCTGACCGACGACGACCAACGTCGGAACCCCCACGAGGGTCGCTAGCAGCTGGGAGCTGTCGGCCCGGTCGCGCATCGCGGTGAGAGCACCAATGATCCCGGGCACCGGCGCCCTCAGGATCATGGCCCGGACCGCTTCGATAATGTCGGTCGGGACGGTCGACGTGAAGAATCGCGGCAACATCGCTTCCGCCGCCGCGATCGCCCCCAAGTCCCGAACCTTCGCCACCAACCCATCCCGGGCTTTCCGCCCTTCGGTGCTGTCGGCCTCGGCCCGGGTGCCCATCAGAACCAGGCCGCGGACCCGACTCCGATGTCGTCGCAGAAACTCGAACGCCACGTAGCCCCCCATCGAAAGCCCGCACAGCACCACGCGGTCCTCCCCAAGGGCGTCGAGCAGTGCGGCCAAGTCATCGGCATACATCGCCATCGAATAGCCCAAGTCAGGAGCGTCAGACTGCCCCATCCCCCGGAAGTCATAACCGATCCGCCGGTACCCACTGAGGGTATCGAGTTGGTGGCGCCAAATCGTTCGGTCTAGCGGAAATCCATGGAGGAACACGATCGGCAATCCCGAGCCCCGGGTCTCAATCGCCAGACTCACACCGTTGACGGTGATTCGGTCGATTGGCTCGGAGCTCGGGCGGGCGCTGTAGAACCGCCCCACCGCTTCGGGCACTTGCTGCGGCTGTCCATGATGGTCGATGCAGACAAACAGAAACTCCGCCGTGGCAAGCGCAGTATCGTCGGTCATCCGTCGAGCCGTTTGCCGGAGCGTAAAACTCGTCCGACCCAGGTGGGTCAAGGCTTGCTGAAACCGAAGTGTCTCTCCGACCCGAACGGGGGCGTGAAAGTCGAGTACGCTGCGCCGGACTGCCGGCCAGAGCGCCTCGCGAGTGAAGACGTCAACACCTGGACCCCGTCCCAGCTGCTCCCACCGGGCCCGCTCAAACAGCTTGAGAAATGCGCCATGGCTCACCGTGCCCGCCGAATCGCAATCGTCGGGATACACGGTAAGTTCGACGTCGGTTGCTGGGATTTGCGTCACGGCCCTCTCGCTGGTTCGACCCCTGGTTCCCCTAACAACCTACGCCGGCCCCGGTCGCCATCGCTACTTTACGGCTCACCATGCACTGCAAGCTGCTTGCCGGAGCCCTTGATGCCTCAACAAACCCCTCCTGATCCCCACCTGATTGCCGATACCCCGGCCTTCGAAGCCCTGGTAGCAACCTGGCGCGACGAACCGGTCGTGGGCCTCGACACCGAAGCCGCCAGTTTCCACCGGTTCCGGGACCGCGTGTACCTCTTGCAGTTGTCGACCCCGGACCAGACCGTCATCGTCGACCCCGTCGGCACTAACGGGCTCGAACCGCTCCGACCCTGGTTCGACCACGGCAACACCCAGTTCATTTTTCATGACGCCGACTACGACCTTCGGCTGATGCACCGCGAGGCCGGCCTCCGAATTCGAAGCCTGTTCGACACCCGGGTGGCCGCCCAATTCCTCAACCTTCCCGGGATCGGTCTCGGCGCCATTCTGGAAAGCCGATTCGGCATCAAGACCGACAAACGGTTCCAACGAGCCGATTGGTCGGCCCGACCCCTGACCAAGGAGATGCTCACCTACGCGGCCACGGACACTCACTATCTCCCCGATCTCCGGATCGCTTTTCGCGACGAACTTCTTGGGCTCGGCCGGCTCAGTTGGTTCGAGGAGGAGTGCGAGCTCCTCACCAAAGTGGAGTGGCCAGCCGCTGAGCCGCCCGAACTCACCTTTTTCAAGATTAAGGGCGCCCGTGACCTCGACCGACGCGGCCTCGCGACCCTGCGAGAGCTCCACGTTTGGCGCGAGGCCATTGCCGACCGCCTGGACCGGGCGTTGTTCCGGGTCATCGGGAACGAGGCGTTGGTGGTCATCGCCACCCAACGCCCTCGGGATATCCCCGCGTTGGAGCGGATCCGAGGAATTGGGGCTGAAAACATTGCCCGGCGCGGGGCCGAGATTCTACAGGCGGTCGAACGCGGCAATGCGATCCCGGAGGCCGAGCTGCCGGCATTCCCGCGCCACCCCCGCTACCGACCGGACCCGGCGTTCGATAGCCGCGTCGATCGTCTCAAAGCCTGGCGAACCACGTTAGCGGCGCGAATCGATCTCCCCCCGGGCCTCGTGGCGCCTAACGCCACCTTGGACAGCGTGGCGCGCCTCGCCCCGACCACGGTCGCCGAACTGTTGGCCGTGCCGGGAATCCGGCGTTGGCAGGTCGGTGAATTCGGAACGGAACTGTTGGGCCTGGTGGCCAAACCCTAGCCGAGAAAGGCGCGGACTCGGGGATCCATCCGGTCGGGCGTCCAATAGGGCTCCCAGACAAGCTCGACCGCCGCACTGTTGACACCCTCGACTTGTTCCACGACCAACCGAGCGTCCTCGAGGATCTCTGGCCCGGATGGGCAACCCGGCGAGGTCAAAGTCATTTTCACCAAGGCATCCCCTTGCTCCGATACCTCAATGTCGTACACTAGCCCGATGTCGACGATGTTGAGCCCCAATTCAGGGTCTTTCACCTGCCGAAGAGCCTTGCGGACCACGTCTGGAGTAACCATACCCTCAAGGTACCGGGGCGTTACCCCAAAGGGCTAGTTCTCAGCAAGGGACGATGGTTTGGCCGACACAGCGGCCTTGAAACGCCCGTGCGAGCACAAGGATCGGGAGGACAATCATGGAGATCGTGGTTCGCTGAGTGCTCCGGGCGGAATCAAATATAGGAGTTGTGCCGAGGAGCGATCTCGATCGGACAATTCCGAAACCGACACCGTTGGATACATGATATCGCTAGCCCGCCCGGAATGCGGCAGGCCCAGGGCGTGACCAAGTTCGTGGAGCGCCACTGATCGCGTCTCCTCCAGACCAAGAATCCGCCCCTTGGCGCCGGTTCTGGCTAGCGAGATCTTCACGAACTTGATCTCCCCATCGCCGCTCGATTCAACCTGGGCCAGCCCCGTTCGCACCGGAGCCGAATCGGAAACCCAGCCAACTATCACGTTCGCCGCGGCGCTATCGGTCGTCACCACGAGCCTCGGACCGAGCCGCAGTTGTTGCCAAGCACCGATGGCATCGCCGACCACCTCCGCCACGGGCGCGCCGTCCGGTGAGGAGCCAATCCAAATCTGAAGGACCGCATCATCACCCCACCGTCTGATAGTCGAATCAGGACCGACCAGCATGGAGTCGAGGTACACCGCCGTGCCCGCTAGAGCGAGCCGGCGCCGGGCCTCGATCCGGGCCAGTTGAGCGATCAGTGGTGCCCGGGCCTCCACCCTCCCAGCCGGGGCACTGGCCCCAACCGCGGCCACGGCCACCGTCGGGGCAGCAGCTCGTCGCGCCGGGGAGGACCCGTTAACGACCCTCGTTTCAGCCGGAGGTGGCGAATCAACAGCCAGCCGGCCATACCCGATGATCGCCAAGAGGCCCAGGATCGCGAACAGGTAGAGTTTTGCCACGGCGATTCCGGGCTGCAAGTTCGAAGCCCGACCCCACCACCTCGGTTAGGATTCCTGGCCTGAGTCGTCGGAACCCTTTACATTGCTTCCGCTTGCGACCCTCCATCCGGGTGAAAACCACCGCCCCCTCCGTGCGCCGGAGCCCTCTGTGATCCTCTCGAGCTTCGCCAAAGCCGTGGTGCGATGGCGGTGGATGGTGATCGCCGGCTGGGCCGTCGTGGGGGTTATTGCCTTTATTCAAGCACCCAAGACTCCGGACCGTCTTTCCCTCCAGGGCGGGAGTGCCGACGAGCTCACCGAAGCGCGGATCGCCGACCGGTTGCTGGCAACCCGCTTCGCGAGACCATTCGGAGAGTTCTTCGCCGTCGCAGTGGAAGGCCCGGCCCCGTTCACTGATCCCGCCGGGCGGGCCGTCCTCGACACCCTGACGCGCGCCGCCGCCCGATTGGGTTACGTCCAAAACGTTGTTTCGTTCCTGACCCGAAGTGATAGCCTGTTCCTCTCCAAGAACGGCCACGCCAGCTTCTTCCTCGTGTCGTTCAACATTCGATCCGACAGCGTCGGAGGAAAGGTGAAGGAGTTTCGGGCCCGAATGAACCAGGCCCTCTCCCAGGTCCCGAACCGGCCGTCGTACCGGATGTACGTCACCGGCCGGGCCGCCCTCGACTTCGATGTTCGGACCGTCAGCGCCGAGGACGGGAAGCGGTTCGAACTCCGCCTCTTGCCGATCACCTTGGTCATCCTCGTTCTGGCTTTCGGGGCGTTGGTGGCGGCCCTTCTTCCGCTCACGATCGGGGTCTTGGCCATCGCCATTTCCCTCTCACTGGTGGGAGTGATCGCCACGATGGTGCCGATGTCGGTGTTCGTCCTCAATCTCACGACCATGATCGGGTTGGGGGTCGGGATCGACTATTCACTGCTGATGGTCACCCGGTTTCGCGAAGAGTTGGCCCGAGGGTATCGACGACGGGAAGCCGCCGAACGAGCCCTCATGACCGCCGGGATCGCCGTCGTCAACTCGGGTCTCACCGTGGTCGTCGGCTTCGGTGCTCTCCTGCTCACGCCGATGGTGGAGACACGGAGCGTCGGCATCGGCGGCCTGATCGTTGTTGGGGTGGCGGTGCTGCTTTGTGTGACCCTGCTTCCGGCCATCCTGGCCGCCCTTGGCCGGTCGATTGACAAGCCCCGGTGGTTAGCCCGGCGACTGACCTGGTACCACGCTCCGCAAATCTGGGAAAAATGGGCCCGTTCTCTGGCTCGGCACCCGGTCCGGGCTTTGGTCGTTGGAGGCTCGATCATTGGGGTTCTGACCCTCCCGCTCTTTTGGATCCGGATTGGCCTTCCTGCACGGGACTGGTGGCCAAGCCAAACGGAGGCGGGCGCCGGAGTTGAGGCGTTGTCACGGATGGGTGTTTCCGGATACATCACCCCGGTGCGGATCATCGTCGAAGTCCCGGAGAATCAATCGGCCACTCGGGCGGTAAGCCTGCGCGGACTGAGGGCCCTATCGGACTCGATGCGAGCCGATCCCCGGGTCCTCGATGTCCGGAGTATCGTGGATTTGGAACCGGGGACTTCGATCCTCGCCTATTCGTTGCTCTACGCCGACCTCGACTCGGCCCGAGCCCGTCATGGGGATTTCGTCGACGCCTATCTCAGCCGGGACGGCCGGCAAACACTGGTCGACGTCATTCTCCACGACACCACCTCGCTGACGTCCGCGATGTCGGTCGTCGAGCGGATTCGTGGACTCGCGGCGGGTCAGACGATCCGGCAACTCCGCGACACTCGGGTTCTCGTCGGGGGCTACGTCGCCGCCAGTCTCGACCTACAGGCGGAGATGCTGCGCCGATTCCCCGGCCTCGTTGCGCTCGTCTTGGGCGCCACTGGTTTGATGCTGGCGATTGCGTTTCGATCGGTACTGGTGCCGATCAAGGCGATTTTGATGAACTCGCTGTCCGTGAGTGCCACGTTCGGGCTCATCGTCCTGGTGTTCCAATACGGGTACGGGAGCCGATTGCTCCGCCTGTCGGGACCAACCGAAGCGATTTTTGTCCTGGTCCCCGTGCTGGTGTTCGCCGTTGTTTTCGGGCTCAGCATGGACTACGAGGTGTTTCTCCTCAGTCGGATCAAGGAAGCCTTCGATCGAACCGGCAAGAACACCGAAGCGACCATGGAGGGGCTGAGCGCCACCGCATCCGTCATCAGCTCGGCGGCGCTGATCATGATATTTGTGTTCGGCGCCTTTGCCTTTGCCCGGGTCCTGATCATGCAGTTCCTCGGATTCGGCCTGGCGCTCGCGGTGCTACTCGACGCCACCGTCATCCGAATGGTCTTGGTCCCCGCTTTCATGCAACTCATGGGCCGATGGAATTGGTGGCCCGGCGGTCGCCGCCAGCCGCCCGAGCGAGTTCACTGATTCAGCGTTTGGCGTCAAGCCAGTTCGGTCCCACGCCGACGTCAACGATCAACGGGACCTTGAGCTCGGCCACCCCGACCATGCAGGCGCGAACCAGTTCGACGACTCGATCAACCTCACCGGCCGGGGCTTCGAGCACCAGCTCGTCATGGACCTGAAGAAGGATGCGTGCCTCGAAGCCGCCGTCCAGCAGCGTCTCCCAGAGCCTAACCATCGCGATCTTGATGAGATCGGCGGCGGACCCCTGGAGGGGGGAGTTCTGACTGAGTCGTTCCCCGAAGGCCCGGGTGTTGAAGTTCTTGTCTTTGACTTCCGGGATGTAGCGCCGTCGCTGGAACAGGGTCTCGACGTACCCTTGAGCCTTGGCGACCTCAATCTGATTGTCCAAGTAGGCTCGGACGCCAGCAAATCGGTGGAAGTACGCCGCGATGAATTGCTTCGCCTCTTCTTGGGGAATGCCTAACTGTTTCGAAAGCGCAAACGGACCCTGCCCGTAGATCGTTCCGAAATTGATGGTTTTTGCCTGGCCCCGCATTTCTGGGGTAATGGCACCCGGCTCGACTCCAAAGATCAGCGCCGCCGTTTGGCGATGAATGTCCTCACCCCGGGTGAATGCCTCCACGAAGGCTGGGTCACCGGACAGGTGGGCCATCAACCGCAGTTCGATCTGGGAGTAGTCCGCCACCACGAAGCTCCACCCCGGACTGGGAATAAACCCTCGGCGGATTGCTTCGCCCCGGGCCGACCGGATCGGGATGTTTTGGAGATTAGGTTCCGACGACGATAGTCGTCCGGTGGCTGCACCTGTCTGATTGAATCGGGTGTGAATCCTCCCGGTCCGGGGGTTGACCCGTCCGGGGAGCACATCGACATAGGTCGATTTGAGTTTCTGGAGCTCACGGTATTCCAGCAACAGGCGCGGCACCGCGTGCCCCATCTCGGCCAGCTGCTCCAGCACATCGGCATCGGTCGATGGCCCGGTCTTGGTCTTCTTGAGAACTGGCAATTGAAGCTTTTCGAACAACACGCCGGCTAGTTGTTTCGGGCTATTGAGGTTGACTGACCCCCCCGCCTCGGCTGCGATTTCGGCCTCAAGACGGATCAAATCGGTCGTCAACTCGCGAGACAGTCGTTCGAACACCGGCCCGTCGATTCGGATCCCCCTCCATTCCATGTCGACGAGGACCCGTACCAGTGGCATCTCGATCTCACGGAGCAATCGATCCAACGACGTTTCGACCAGCCGGGGGGCGAAGTACTCCTCCAAAGCAACCACGAGCCCGCAATCCCCGCCGCACTCCCTCGCCGCGACATCGACCGCGACCTCGGCGGCCGGAATCTCCCTCTTTCCCTTGCCCGCGCTGTCCCGAGCCGGCCGTGGACGGCCAAGAAGATCAAGGCTCAGCGTGTCGAGGCCGTGCGACCGACGGCCGGGGTCTAGGACAAAGCTCGCCAGCATTGAATCGAACACCACGCCGGCCAACTCAATCCCCTTGTTTCGGAGCACCTGCCAGCCAAACTTGAGATCGTGTCCGGCCTTCGGGATCGCGGGATCCTGGAGCAGTGCCACCAGGCCTGCGCAGGCCGCATCGCGGAGAGGGGGGAGGTTTCGGACCGGATCCGGCGCCGCCAATTCCCCGTCTTGGGGTCGGTGACCAAATGGGAGGTACCAGACTGCCGTCGGACTCACCGCCAATCCGACGCCGATCAGCTCCGCATCGTGCGGCTCCGCCGAGGAAGCCATCACGTTCACCGCGATCAACGGCGCCCCCCGCAACCGGGCGATCAAATCCGGTAGCGCCGCCGGATCATCAACCACCATCACTTTCGTTGGTGCCACGACAGGCTCCGGAAGGCCAGGCTCAGGCTTCACGGCAACCGCCGCCCCAGCCTCAGGTTCGCCCGGCAACGCCAGCCGCGTCACCAACGAATGAAATTCGAGGCGAGTGAGGATGTTGCGGAGTAGCGTTTGGTTTGGCTCATGACGCGCGGCCGTCGCCAGTTCGATCCCAACCGGAACATCGGTCTGGATGGTGACGAGCCGCCGGGACAGCAAGGCGTGGTCGGCCTCGGCCAACAGCGCTTCCCGAGGCCGCTTACCCTTGACCTCGGCTGCTCGAGCTAGGATCGTGTCCAGATCCCCAAACTCACCCAACAGCTGAGCCGCGGTTTTCTCGCCGACTCCCCGCACGCCCGGCACATTGTCGGAGGCGTCTCCAACCAGCGCCAGATAGTCGATGACCTTTCCGGGCGCTACCCCGAGCCGATCAGCGGCGTTCGACTCATCGACCCATTGCTCTTCAACCCCCGCGGGGCCACCCCGGCCCGGATTCAAGAGGGCGATCCGGGGCCCAATCAACTGATAAAAGTCCTTGTCGCCGGACACGATCACGACCTGAAGCCCGTGATCCGCCTCGCGGCGGGCTAACGTCCCGATGACGTCATCGGCCTCGTAACCGTCGATCGCCACCACCGGGATGTGGAACGCCTCGAGGAGACCTCGGGTGTGCTCAAGGGCCAGGTCAAAATCCTGTTGCAGCTCGGTGCTCAGCTTTTCCCGGGTCGACTTGTAGTCCGCGTACATGGCCGTTCGGAAGGAGTTTCCCTTGTCGAGAACCCAGATCAAGTATTCGGGCCGATACTTGGATTGCAGCCGAAGCAGAAAATTGACAACCCCCCACGCGGCCGAGGTGTTTTCGCCGCGGGAGGTTCGAAGGGGTCGGCTGATCATCGCAAAGAACGAACGATAGATCAGGGCATGGCCGTCGATCAGGAACAGGCGGGGGAGTTCAGGAGCTGGCATAGCCACAAAGGTAAGCGGAACTACTGGAGGGGCGACCAGGCTCATCCCGGTCGCCCCCCGCTATCGGATCTGCCTCCCTGAACTACCGGCGAGCGTC
>JAYVJS010000602.1:0-2192 GCA_043769075.1 Gemmatimonadota bacterium
GCACGCTTGTATCGGCCATGACGGCCGCCTACCGGCAAGCGGCTGGGCGGGTCGCGGTCGTGGCCGTGGATCCGTCGAGCCCATACACGGGCGGCGCCATTCTCGGCGATCGCATCCGGATGCGAGAGCGCTACCTGGATTCGGGCGTCTTCATCCGGAGCATGGCGAACCGGGGCACGGCCGGGGGCTTGGCCCGGGCGACCAAGCGAGTCGTCGGGCTGCTCGATGCCTTGGGCTTCGATGTCGTCTTGGTCGAGACCGTGGGGGTTGGACAGCAAGAGATCGAGGTGACGCGGGTCGTCGATACCGTCTGCCTGCTGACGATTCCTGGCGCCGGCGACGACATCCAGGCGATCAAGGCCGGCATTATGGAAATTGCCGATGTGTTGGTGGTCAACAAAGCCGATCGGCCCGGCGCGGACGAGACGGTCAAAGACCTGACGCAGATGCTGACCCTCGGCGCCTCACGACTCCCGTGGAAGCCACCGGTGGTCAAGACGTCGGCGACGGACGGAACCGGCATCGAGGACCTGATGGCCGCGATCGCCAAGCACCGGGCCTGGGCCGCAGTGAGTGGCGAGGCCCTGCAGCGCCATGCGGACGCGATGCGGAATGAAATCCAGATCCTCCTCCAGGAGCGGGTCCTTCGAGATTTGGCTCTTCGTTTGCACAAGCAGCAACTGGACGATGCGGTATCGCGGGTCGTGGACAAGACCTGCGATCCCTACGAAGCAGTCGAGGCGCTACTGAAGGTGACCTGATCAAAGGACCATACCCATGAGTCCGCTGCACCCGAGATCCATCGTGCTAGGCCTCGTCGCGGCCGCTGGTCTGTCGACCCCGGCGCGGGCGGCGTTCATCCAGACGCCGCCGAGCCAGACGTTCAACGACGTCCCGAAGGTTTTCAAGAACAAGCTTCCCGAGCCGGCCTACGCCACGCGCATCGCGATGATTCCGATGCGCGACGGCGTGAAACTCCACACGATCATCATGATCCCGAACGGCGCCAAGAATGCCGCCATCGTGTTGGAGCGGACCCCCTACGAGGCATCGGCCACGCCTGACTACCTCGTGGAGGCCGGCTTCATCCGGGTCCACCAAGATGTGCGCGGTAAGTACGGCTCCGAAGGCGACTACGTGATGACCCGCCCCCCGCGCGGGCCGTCGAATCCCACGTCCGTGGACCACGCGACCGACGCCTGGGACACCATCGACTGGTTGGTGAAGAACACCCCGGAAACGAATGGGCACGTGGGCATGATCGGCGGGTCCTACGACGGGTTTACGGCCGTGATGGCCCTCCTCGAGCCGCATCCGGCGCTGAAGGCCGTGGTCCCCCAGGGCCCGGTGGTCGATGCGTGGATGGGAGATGATTGGTTCCACTACGGCGCCTTCCGGAACCTGATGCTCGGCTACATCCAGATGCAGACCGGGCAGCGGGGGGCGGGCGCGGTGACGCCGAGTGACAGTTACGACAAGTACGACGAGCTACTGCGGGTGGGCTCGACCGGCGACTACGCCCGGGTCCACGGCCTCGAGCAGCTACCGTGGGTGGTCCGCACGATGGCCCATCCGGCCTACGACGAATACTGGGAGAGTCAGGCCCTCGACAAGCTCCTCGTCGCCCGTGCCCCAAGATCAGTCGCCACGCTGTGGACGCAGGGTCTTTGGGATCAAGAAGACATGTGGGGAGCCAACCACGCGTGGCTGGCCCTGAAGGCGGCCGGTCGCCAGGCCAACAATTGGCTGGTGATGGGCCCTTGGAATCACATCCAAGTCCACGGCGACGGTTGGGCCCTGGGCCCGTTCCGCTGGAACGGCAACACGGCGATCCAGTACCGCCGCGACATCCTGATGCCCTTCTTCAACGAGCATCTCCGCGGCGGGCCCCCGGCTAAACTGGCGCCAGTGACCGTGTTCAACACCGGGGAGGATCGGTGGGACCGCTTTGAGAGTTGGCCTACCGTGTGTGAGCGCGGCTGCCCCGGCGGGATGACGCCGTTGTACACCAGTACCGGATTCAGTCTGTCCTTCGAGCAGCCCACCGGCGCGGAGGGGGGCGATGCCTACACCAGCGACCCTGCGAAACCCGTACCCTTCATGCCCCGGCCGGTGCGGGATCCTTTCGGTGGCTACACCTCAGAAACGCTAGGTTCCTCCTATGGGCCCTGGGCCAATTGGCTGGTGCAAGA
>JAYVJS010000603.1:0-5888 GCA_043769075.1 Gemmatimonadota bacterium
GACTCCTATCTGATCTTGGTCGACGCCACGAAGGGGATGCACACGGCCGATGAACCCAAGTCGGTGGCGGTGGCGCTGATCACCGACCAATTGGAGGAATGGCATCGGTACCTCGCGACGAAGGGCATTGCCCCGCGATCCGCGTTTGCACTCAACCCGGGGCGGCCCCATGATGGCTTCGTGATCCAGGACCCCGAAGGCTATCTGCTGGAGTTCGAGCGATTCAATCCGCACCCTGAGAATGAGAACTTTCTTCCCCTGCTCAAAGGGACCGCCACGGTCCGGGCTCCGGCTAGCCCCGTTCCCAATGGGCTGGGTTTTCGCGCCACCGTCACCTGGCTCTACTACCAGGATCTCCCGAAGATGGAGGCCTTCTATGAGACGGTCCTTGGTCTTCGACAAGTCGTCGACCAGGGGTGGGCCAAGGTGTATCAAGGGTCCCGAACCGGGTATGTCGGGCTGGTCGACGAACGCCGGGGCATGAATCGGTGGTCGGAGAAGAAGGCCGTGAACCTGTCGTTCATTATCGACGACATTGATGGTTGGTTTGCCTATACGAAGCAGCGGGGTTCGTTCCCCCTCCGGGGCACCGCCGTGAGCGACGACGAGGCCGGCCGCTACCGGGCGTTCGTCGGCTATGACCCCGAGGGCTACTACATGGAGTTCGACCTTTTTCGCGACCACCCCCTCAATCAGAAGCTGATGCCGTACCTTGGGACGGCCCCCGCGAAGTAGAAAGGGAGCTCTCATGCGAATCGTCCTCGCCGCGCTGCTGATCGGTTCGGTCGCCAATGCGGAGGCCCAAGGGCCGGGCCCACTCTACCTGGTGGGCGGCGGCCCCCAACCATTGGAGCTGGTCAAGGAGTTCGTGGCCATAGCTGGGGGCCCCGGCAAAGCTCGAATCGTGATTTTCGCAATGGCGAGCGCCGAGGGGCTTCAATCGGGCGAGGAAAAGGCGGTAGAGCTTCGGGGACTAGGGGCGGAGGCGGTCAATCTCTACCTAACGCGGGAGCAAGCCGATGCCGATTCCGCCGCCCGGCTGGTCTCCTCGGCGACCGGCGTGTGGTTTGGCGGCGGAGATCAAGTCACGCTGGCGGCCGCACTCCGGGGCACCAAGACCGCGGCGGCAATCCAAGCCAGGCACCGGCACGGCGCGGTTGTCGGCGGGACCTCGGCGGGCGCCGCGATCATGTCGACCCCGATGATCACCGGGGTGGAACGCCGCCGCGGCGGGAGCCGGCCCCCGGCGGACAGTACTGTTGTAAACCTGACGATCGCCCGGAACAACGTCACGATCGAAGACGGTCTCGGGTATGTGACCAATGCCATCATTGACCAACACTTTGTCCGCCGTCGCCGGCACAACCGGCTTCTCAGCCTGGTCCTTGAGCACCCTGTCCATCTTGGCGCTGGAATCGACGAATCTACCGCCTTGATCGTGGAGCCGAACGGCAGCTGGCGGGTGGCGGGGGCAAGCGTGGTGGTCGTCTATGATGCCCGCCGGAGCCGGTTCGGTTCGACAGGCCCGCTCAGCGCTACCGGCATCATCACACACATCCTCCCTGCCGGCGCCCGATTCGATCCGGCGACCGCGACGGCGACGCTGCCCTGATGGGCGATCGGCAATCGGTTGCGGCGGAACATTTCGATGTGCTGATCGTGGGTGCCGGCATCTCCGGTATTGGGGCCGCCCGCCACCTGCGGGCTAGGTGTCCGCCCCGGAGCTACGCCATCCTCGAGGGCCGCGATGACATCGGCGGCACCTGGGACCTGTTCCGCTACCCGGGAGTCCGTTCCGACAGTGACATGCACACCCTCGGCTACGGGTTCAAGCCGTGGACCGAGGCCAAGGCGATCGCCGACGGAGCGGCCATCCTCCAATATCTTCGACAGACCTGTGCCGAGTCGGGCATCGACCGGGAGATTCGGTTTGGCTACCGGGTGCGGCGGGCGGACTGGTCCAGTCAGGACGCCCGCTGGACCGTGACGGCGGAGCGGCGGGACTCCGCCGGAGCGGTCAGGTTTACCTGCGGCTACCTGTTCATGGGCACCGGCTATTTCAGCTATCGGAGCGGCTACACGCCGGAGTTTCCGGGACGGGAACGGTTCCGAGGCCCGGTGGTGCATCCGCAGACTTGGCCCAACGACCTCCAGTACGCCGGCAAGCGGGTGGTGGTGATCGGTTCGGGGGCGACCGCAATGACGCTGGTCCCGGCCTTGGCGGCCGCCGCCGGCCACGTGACGATGCTGCAGCGCTCGCCGACCTACGTCTTGGCGATGCCTGACACCGACTGGATCGCCAATCTGCTTCGGAGGCTGTTACCTGCGCGGGTGGCCTACGGCATCACTCGATGGAAGAACACGACCCGGCAGCAGTTCTTGTACGGCGCTACTCGGATCGCGCCAGCTTTGATGAAGGGGGTTTTGATCGGCCGGGTCCGGCGTGAGCTCGGCCGCACCTGTGACGTCGAACGGCACTTCACGCCGACGTACGACCCGTGGGATCAGCGACTCTGCCTGGTGCCGAATGGCGATCTCTTCACGGCCATCAGGTCCGGCCGGGCGTCGGTGGTCACCGATGTAATCGCAGGCTGGGACGAACGCGGCATCCAGCTCGCATCGGGGCAACGCCTCGACGCCGACATCGTCGTCACGGCTACCGGATTGCAGTTGGTGACGCTTGGCGAGGTGGAGTTTGTCGTCGACGGCGCCCGGGTCGATTTCTCGAAGACCTGGACCTACAGGGGCTTTGCATACTCCGATGTGCCGAACCTGGCCTCGTCGTTCGGCTACATCAACGCGTCGTGGACCCTTCGGGCCGATCTGATTTGCGAGTATGTGTGCCGGCTGCTCAACTGGATGGAACAGACCGGCACCGATCAATGCACGCCCCGTCCCCGGCCCTCAGACCATTCGATGCCGGCCCGCCCTTGGATCGAGGACTTCTCGGCTGGTTACCTGCAGCGGGTCATGGGCGAGCTGCCGCGGCAGGGCGATCGAGAGCCGTGGCAGAACCCCCAGAACTATCGCCGGGACCGGAAGAGCTTTCGCCGCTTACCGGTCGACGACGGTGTCATGCAATTCACTCGGACCCAGGAGTCGGTAGCGCAACGAATAGCGGGCGGTCGCGAAAAGCCGCTTGGAGAATGAGTCAGTCGGGCTCGCGGCCGCAATCGCCCGGAACGCCTGATCCGTGGCGGTGCTGTCGAAGGCGGCGATCGGGACGAGTTGATTGGGCGGTAGTTGCCGCGAACACCCGGCCGCGATGAGGCCGATCGCCGTCGCCCAACCGATGTGGCCCGCTCGAGTCATTCGGTGCCGTCGTCCGAGTCCAGAAGGGCAACCAGCGCGGCGACTTCGGGACGGGTCAGAGGCCGGCCTCCGAGCCGTTCGCGAATGAAGAACTCCTCCTCCTCGACGAAGGGGAACTCCTCTGGCGCTCCCGAGAGGTACGATCCCCCCTCGCCCAGAGCCTGGAGCAAGGCGCAGATTCCAATCAAGCCCGCCAGTGGGAGGTCTCGCGGGATCTCGGGCGGCAATTTGATCCAGAGGTTGCGGGCAATCGGCAGGCTCAACGCCGGCGCGAGCACGGTGTAGAGCACGCGCCGCCAAATTGGCCACCTGACGGACCGGGTGCCGCCATAGCGCCGGCCGCTATAGTAGGACATCCCGCCTAACAACGTCCAGGTTGCTTCGTTGATGTGCCACTTCACGACCGCCGGATCGAACCGGAGGGCATGACCCCGTTCTCGAAGACTCCGATTGAGCCGTCGCTCGTCACCGAGCAGGTCCTCGAGCGTTTCAAGGTCGGTAGGTAGGACTTCCTTCTGAAACGAGCTGTTGTGAAGCGCGAGCTCTTCAACCTCGCGGGCCACCCCGGCACGGGGGAACTGGCCATACCCAAAGGCGTGCATCGTGAGGCTCAAACGGCTCTCGGGGTTGGCATTCTCCACCGCAGGGCCAACGCCCGCCCATCCTTGGATGTGGCTCGCCAGCAGCCGCTCGCCCCAGTGAGGGGTAGGGAAGCAATGGTTCTCTGTCAGAGCGACGATCGGGGCCCTGGCGGCGAGGACCGCGGCCGCGGCCGCCCGACCTCGATTGACGACCGGACCGACCTCCACCACTCGGACGGAGTGAAAGCCGGCGCCATCCGGTGGCGGGTCGGCCGCCCCCCGGGGCGCGGCGATCACCAATTCGATCCGGTCGGCGATGGTCTGGTCCCGGAGTGCCTGGACGATCGGTCGAAGAGTCCGAAAGTCGTCGCGGGTGACCGTGACTACACTCAGGTCGGGACTGGTTTTTGGCGGCGTCACGGTGTCCCCGCGGGTTTGGCCGAACTGAGAATTTGGGCGGACAGGCGGCGAAGGTCTTGGACCGACGCCAGCCTGACCGCCAATAGTACAGCGCCGGTCACCAGTCCCCCTGCCGCCATATCCATCGGCGACGGCAGGCCCGCCCGTGCCGCCACCAAAGTTCCGAAGAAGCCGGCGGTGCCCGCGGTGGCCATCCGGACTAAATCAAAGCCTCGCGCGGCGAGGTACTCAGATCCCTCGAACCCTTGCGCAATCATGGCCGCGAGAATCGTAGCTGCCGCGGTGGCCCAGGCCGCGCCCAACGCTCCGTAACGAGGAATCAACACCGCCTGCAGCCCGATGGCCACCAGTAACATTGGAACGGCAGCGACCAGCGGCTGGGAATACCGGCCGGCCGCAATCTGGTGTGCCACCAGGACCGAGAGCACCAGCCCGGCTCCGGCACTCACACCGAGCCAACCTAGAATGATGCCAGATGGGGCGAAACTTTCGCCGAACAAGAGTACGACCAGGCGGGTCGCGCCGGCCGCCACCGGGCCGGCCATAGCCCAGACGGTAAGGGCCAGCCGGGCTGTGCCGCTTTTGAGGGCCGCGGCTTCGGCGTCGGCACCGGCCGATTCGGCCCGCCGGATCGCCGCGATGACGAGGGGACTTAAGACCACCGCCAACATCCCGAGCGCCTGGGCCAGGTTCTGGGCCGCGCCGTAATGGCCCAGCTCGTCTCCCGTAGCGCCCAAGAAGCCGAGCATCAGCAGGTCGGCCCGGTTGAAGAGCTGGAAACAGACCGTGTAGGCGAATAGGCCGCCGACCTGAGCTTTGACCGGGCCGAGCCATCCCCGAACCGCGCCGCGGATCGGCAGGCGAACCCAGGCCAGGCATGCGGTGAGTTCGACGATTCGGGCCCCGACGTTCGCGAGGACGGCACCGAGCACCCCAAGCCCCGCCCAGACCAGCCCCAGTATCAATGCCAGCCGAGCCAGCTGAAACGCGAAGGTCACGTAGGCGGGTGATGAGTAGCGCCCGGCGGCGATCAGAGCATCGCGATGAATACGGATGACCGGCAGGAGGGCGATCTCGACCGCCCCCGCCCAGAGGAAGGGCGCCAAGCCGGGGCGCCCGAGGCCGGCCGACAACACCGGGACCGCGGCGGCGAAACCGACCATGACGCAAAGACCCAGCAGGATGTTGGCCTTGAGTAGCGTGGCAGCCATTGCCTGCCAGTTGCCCGGGTTGGTGAGCAACGCGACCCCGACCCTCCCGGCCAAGGTGGTGGAGACCAGCCAACTAACTGGAGAAACGACCGCATAGATCAAGGACAGCTGTCCGTATCCGGAAACGCCGAGGTACCGGGTCAGAAATGCCGACGTGATGAGCCCCGCGGGAAAAATCATAGCCTCGGCGACGAATCCGAACATCGTCGCGCGCGCGATACCTGGCCTTGAATCCGAGTCGGGGGTGGGCGGCTGGGTCATCCTGGCCGCCCGGTGCCGCCCGAGTCCAGCGCATCGCGATAGAGCGCCAGCAGTCGATCCGTCATCAGGTCCATGTCGAAGGCCGTGACGGCGGTGCGGCGGG
>JAYVJS010000604.1:0-5433 GCA_043769075.1 Gemmatimonadota bacterium
GCCAGCCAGCCGCCGGCCAGGGTCCCGATCGTTCCGGCGATCAGTCCCGCCACCCCGAGCAACCGGCTGGCCTCGGTGTTGGTCATCCCTAACGCCCGCGTAATGAAGGTCGGCGACCAGGCCACGATCCCGTTCATCCCAAACGAGATCAACGCCCCGCCGACAAAGACGTAGACCAAGGTCGGCGTGCCCAGCACCAGCCGAAACGCCCGCTTCAAATCGGTCACCGCCGCCTCGAGGACCTCTTCACCCGGATCGCCGACGATCGGGGCCGCCCGGCTCCGCCGAATCCAGGCCCTGATGTTCCAAGCCAGCCCGCCCCCGGTCAGGCCCAGCATCGCCGCCGCATCGAGCGACGAGGTGGCGCCGTAGTAACGGTCGAGGGTGTAGGCCGCGAATCCTCCCAGGCCAAGGCCGATCAAGGTCGGGGCAAGCGCCATGATCATCGACCCGACGCCAACCCGGATCGACTCGAGTTCTTTCCGAAGGGTACCGCTCGGCAACGGGCGGGTCGGATCCTTGAGTTGAATCACGGCCGCCGCTAACCCGAACCCCGGCAATCCCAACGCGAGAAAGGTCACTCGCCAGCCATACAATGCTTCCAGCTGGCCGGCGATCAAGATCCCGAGGACGCCGCCGACCGCCAGGCCGGACATGAAGATTCCCATCGCCAGCGCCCGTCGCTGGCCGGCGAAGTAATCGGCCACCATCGAGGCCGAGGCCGCCGCCGCCGCCGCGCCGCCGAAGCCGACCAGGGCCCGCGCCACGAACAACGAGCCGAAGCCCATGGCCAATCCGGACAACGCCGTCCCCAAGCTCCACAGGGCGATCCCGC
Source organism: Gemmatimonadota bacterium (assembly GCA_043769075.1). Lineage (GTDB taxonomy): Bacteria > Gemmatimonadota > Gemmatimonadetes > Gemmatimonadales > GWC2-71-9 > SHZU01. The sequence continues at coordinate 836 of JAYVJS010000604.1, forward strand.
CGGCAATCACGCCCCGCCTCGACCGGAGATCTCCAAGCAGGCCTAACGGCAGCGCGGCCAGCGAAAACACCAAGACGTACGCCGTCCCGAGCCAGCCCAATTGGCCGTCGGTCAGCCGCAAATCCCGTTTGACCGGCTCGAACAGCGCGAAAATCGCGTTTCGCTCGAGGTAGTTGAGGAGATTGGTGACCGTCAGGACGGCCAGCGCGTACCCGGCGTACCGCCGCTCGTTCACGTCCGGACTTTCTTGGCTTTCTTCGCTCGGTCGTTCCGGAACTTGAGGGCCGACTGGTACTCTCGGACCAACCGGGCCATCATCGCGTCCCGGCGGTGGTAGAGCTTCTTGAGCCGCCGCTGCCCGACCCGGGCCTTGGCATAGGCGGTGAGCAGCGGCAGCGAGACGGTATTGTCCATATAACAGACGACCGTGCCCGGCAGCATGTCGGGATCGATCTTGCCCCAGCTGACCGCCTCGCCGGGGGTGGCCCCCGAGAGGCCGCCGGTGTCGGGCCGCGCGTCGGTGAGTTGCAAGAAGAAGTCGTGCCCCCGCTCGTCGATGCCTAACACTTCTTGAATCTGGGGCTCGGTTTGCAACAGGAAGTTCTTCGGGCTGCCCCCGCCGACGATCAAGGCCCCGCTCTTGCCCCCCGCCCGCTTGGCTTCGAGCACGATCGCCGCCGTCTCGTTGACGTCCGCACTGACATCGAATCGGAGCTTGCTCCCCGACAGCGCCTGCTCGGCCACGTTCATGCCGATCGAGCTGTCACCCGGAGAACTGGTGTAGATCGGGACACCAAGCGTGTGGGCCACGCTCAGGACCGACCGTTTGCTCAAGCCCAGGGCCTTTTCGCGGGCCCGAATGTAGCCGCCCAGCAAGTAGTGGTACTCGGCACTGCTCATCGACTTCTGGAACTCCGGCCGGGCCGACACTTCCCGGATGAAGGCGTCGGTCGACAGGAGGACGGAGTAATCGAAGAAGATGTCGTAGATCCGAACCACTCCCTTGTCGCGAAGGACCACGTCGTCGCCAAACGGCGTCCCCTGGTGCAATGCGAGCCCGAGCGCGAAATGGGCGTCATGGTACAGGTTGGCACCGGTCGAGATCATCCAGTCCACAAAGCCCGCCTCGAGGAGCGGGATCAGTGTGCTCATTCCGATCCCAGCCGGTGTCATCGCCCCCGTCAGGCTCATCCCGATCGTGACGTTCGGCTTGAGCATCTGCTTGGTGTACAACTGGCAGGCCTCCTGGAGCCGGCCGGCGTTGTAGGCCAGAAACGCGTTGTCGATCAGATCTGCGACTCGCTCTTTGCCGGTAATCGCCTTCGGATTGATTCGGGGTCCCTTGAGGAATACCCCAGACGGAAGCTTGGTCTTGGCCATGGATGTCTGACTCGGGCTAGGTCGTGTGTTGGCGATGAGCGATGATGGCGTTGGCCGCCACCGTCGGGCTGTCGGCGATCGTGAACATGTCGAGGTCGGATTGCTTGATCTTGCCTTCGGCGAGCATCGTGCCCTTGAGCCAGGCCACCATCGGTCCCCAATAGGCCGAGCCATACAAGACGACCGGAATCGGGGCCATCTTCCCGGTCTGCATCAAGGTCAAGAACTCAAACAGCTCGTCGAGTGTCCCGTAGCCGCCGGGAAACGCAATCACCGCTCGCGAGTACTTGGCGAGCATGGTCTTCCGGACGAAAAAAAACCGGAAAAACATCTTGAGGCCCACGTACGGATTGGTGTCTTGCTCGTGCGGCAGCTCGATGTTGCAGCCGATCGAAAGCCCGTCGCCTTCGACCGCACCCTTATTGGCCGCCTCCATGATGCCGGGCCCGCCCCCTGTGATGATCGGATAACCGGCTTCCGCCAGGATTCGCGCGGTATCGCACGCGGCCTGGTAATACGGGTCGGTCGTGGCGGTGCGGGCGGATCCGATAATGGTGACGCCATCGGTCACGTCGGCCAGACGCTCGAAGCCCTCGACGAATTCCCCCATGATCCGGAGGACGCGCCACGGGTCGGTTTTTCGAATATCGAGCAGCTGCTCGTCGGCGGTTTGGCCGGCGGGGTGTGCGATCGGGTTCTGTTTCACTATCGAATCTCGCGGGGTTAAGCCGCGGGAATATAGCCTGAACCGCTATATTGTCCCGAAACCTATGGGCTTAGCGCCGCATCTCAACTCTCCGACCACCCGCTCTTGGGGGTCGCTCACGGTGGCTTTGGTCGGGCGGGCCTTGGTCAACCCTCGGCTGGCCGTCGATCTGCTCAAGGCCGGCTGGGCATTCCGCCGCCGCCGTTGGTGGAGTCAAGCACCGTTTCTGCCGGTCCCTGACGCCACCTACCTGCGCTGGAGGATGTACACCGCGTATGGCGATGAGGCCGCGGTGCCACCGGTGGAGGACGTGGTCCGATTTGCGCGGTGGCGGCGGGAAACGATGCATCTGTGAACGGCGAGAAACGGGTCGTCATACTCGGCGGCGGCTTTGCCGGTCTCTATCTCGCGAAGTCCTTGGCCAATCGAGACGTCCGGGTCGTCCTGATCGACCGAACCAACCACCACCTATTCCAGCCCCTCCTCTACCAAGTGGCCACCGCGGCCCTCTCGGCCAGCGACATCGCGGCCCCGATTCGGTCGGTCCTGAGTCATGCCAAGAACGTCGAAGTGCTGATGGCCGAGGCGGTGGCCGTCGACGTCGAGGCCCGATCGGTGGCGCTCGCCGACCAGTCGAGCATCGGTTACGATTATTTGGTGGTCGCGACCGGGGCCCGTCACTCCTACTTCGGCAAGCCGGGCTGGGAGTCGCTGGCCCCGGGTCTCAAGACGATTGAAGATGCGATGGAAATCCGCCGCCGGGTTCTCATGGCGTTTGAACAGGCCGAGCGCGAGGCCGATCCCGTTGTCCGCCAGCGTCACCTCACGTTCGTCGTCGTGGGTGGCGGCGCCACCGGCGTCGAGTTGGCGGGGGCCCTGGCCGAGTTACGCAAATTCGCGCTGCGCCGGGATTTCCGGCGGATCGATTCGCGGGACGCCACCGTGCTCTTGCTCGAGGGTGGACCCCGGCTCCTGCCCTCGTACCCGCCCGAACTGAGCCAGCGGGCCAAGAACACCCTGCGGAACCTCGGGGTCGACGTCCGGACCGAAACGCTGGTGACGACAATCGAACCCGGATTCGTCGGCGCGGCCGAGTGGCGGATTCCGTCCAACACCGTCATCTGGGCCGCCGGCAACCAAGCCAGCCCACTGCTCGCGTCGCTCGGGGCCCCGCTCGACCGCCAAGGACGAGTGCTGGTCGAGCCCGATTGCTCGGTCCCAGGCCGTCCCGAGATCCTGGTCCTCGGCGACGCTGCCGCCTACACTCACCAGCCCGGCCTCGCCGCGGTCCCGTCCATTTGCCCGGCCGCCATGCAGATGGGCGAACACGCCTCTCGCGTAATCCAGGCCGATCTGGCCGGCAAACCGCGGGAGCCCTTTCGGTATCGCGACAAAGGCCAGCTGGCGGTCATCGGCCGTGGGCAAGCAGTGGCCGACCTCGGTAGGATAAAAACCGGGGGCTTCATTGCCTGGTTCCTATGGATCTTCGTCCACATTTTCTTTCTGATCGGATTCCGAACTCGCCTCCTGGTCATGATCGAGTGGGCTTGGTCATATGTCACGCTCCAGCGAGGGGCCCGATTGATTACCGGGTCCTGGCGCCAACCCGGCAGCTCGGCCGGATGAGCCTTCGTGCGGCTTTACAGGCTGAGTCTGATCGCCTTGGGTTTCTCGCCTGTGGCGTCGCCAGCCTTGAACCGAGCCGATTCGGAACGGCCTTCGACGAATGGCTGGCCCGGGGCTTCGGCGGGACGATGCGCTACCTCAACCGCCAAGCGAAGAAACGAAAGAACCCGGCCGAGATTGTTCTCGGCGCTACCCGGGCCATCGTCGTTCTCGACAACTACTACCCGGCCGAAAGCCGAGTGCCGAGCCCCGGGCGCCGAGCCGTGAAAATCGCGAAGTACGCTCGGGGCCGGGACTATCATCTCGAACTCACCGAACGACTCGGCCGACTCAGCCGTTTTGCTCTCGATGCGGGCGCGACCGTGGCGCGGGCCTATGCCGACGCGGGTCCGGTTCCCGAACGGGAGCTGGCGACTCGAGCCGGCTTGGGCTGGATCGGTAAGAATACGATGTTGATCCGCCCGGGAGCGGGGGCGTTTTTCTTCATCGGCAGCGTCCTGACCGATCTTGCCGTCGAACTCGACTCACCCTTCGCGACCGACCACTGCGGCACCTGTACCCGATGCCTGGACGCGTGCCCGACGGGTGCGTTGGTCGCGCCCCGGACCCTCGACGCCACCAAGTGCATCTCCTACCTCACGATCGAGCACAAACCCGACCCCGACCCCGGCTTGGCCGAGCAGTTCCGGGGCTGGGCCTTCGGTTGCGACATTTGCAACGATGTCTGTCCCTGGAATGAACGCTTCGCCGTGCCGACTGACCGGCCCGGCTACCACGACCGGGGCGCCGTCGCCACCGATGATCCTCAGTTTTTCGACCGGCTAACCGAGGCACAGTTCGCCGCTCACTTTCATGACACGCCTCTCGAGCGACCGGGTTTGATCCG
>JAYVJS010000605.1:0-2296 GCA_043769075.1 Gemmatimonadota bacterium
CGCGTCCGGCGTTGCGTTCCCCCGTACCATCATCGGCATTCTCGAGAATTATCAGGAGCCTGACGGCGCCATCCGGGTTCCGGAGGTCTTGAGGCCGTACCTCGGCACTGATCGTATTTCGGCCTAACGCGATGTCAAGCTCCGATCTGGTCCTCGCGCTCAATCCCGAGCAGCGGGCGGCGGCCGAACACGTCGATGGGCCAATGCTGGTGTTGGCTGGAGCCGGGTCCGGCAAGACCCGAGTCCTGACGACCCGGATCGCCCTGCTGATCGAGCGGCATGGCGTGAGGCCCGACAAGATTTTTGCCGTGACATTCACCAATCGAGCCGCGGCCGAAATGAAAGAGCGGATCGGCGCCATGCTCGACCGTGACCCGGCGGGTTTGTGGATCGGCACTTTCCATAGCCTCTCGGCTCGACTCCTGCGGCGGGAGGCCCCCCATTTGGGCTTTTCCCGTGAGTTTACGATTTACGACGAAACCGACCGACTGGCCCTGATCAAGCGCCTCCTCGAGCAACGCAACATTTCGGCTAAGATGTTCCCGCCTAAGTTGGTGCAGAACGTCATCTCGAGCGCCAAGAACCGAATGCAAACGCCCGATCAGCTCCACGCATCGAGTGCCGATCCCTTGACTGGGATCGCGGCGGAGATCTATCGGGGCCTGACGATCGCGCTCAAGAACCAGAACGCGATGGACTTCGACGACTTGATGCTCCATCCGCTGACCCTGTTCGCCAATCATCCCGAGCGCCTCGCGTGGTACCAGCAGCGATTCAGTTTCGTGTTGGTGGATGAGTTTCAAGACACGAACAAGGCCCAGTATCAGCTGATTCGGGACCTCAGCGCCCAGCATCGGAATGTGTTCGTCGTCGGCGATGACGATCAGTCGATCTACGGGTGGCGGGGAGCCGAAGTCCGCAACATGAAGGATTTTCAGGAGAACTTCGAAGGGTGTCAGCTGGTCCGGCTTGAGGAGAATTACCGGAGCACCCAGGTCGTGCTCGATGCCGCCAATGCCGCGATCGCGCCGAACGCCGGCCGAATCGGCAAGACCCTCCGAACCCGCCGGAGCGGCGGCGAGCCGGTGACCATGGTCGGGGCCGCCGACGAGCGCGATGAGGCAGAGTGGATCGTGAAGGAACTGGGGGCCCGCCGGGCCGCCGGCGACTTCACGACGAGTCAGATGGCGGTGCTCTACCGCACCAATGCCCAGTCACGGGCCATGGAAGAGGCCTTTCGCCGGGCCGGCATGACGTACCGGGTCGTCGGCTCGGTGAGTTTCTACGAGCGCCGCGAGGTGAAGGACCTGCTTGCTTACCTCCGGCTTTTGGTGAACCCCGCCGATGATGAGGCCTTCCTCCGCGCGGTGGGCGTCCCCCGCCGCGGCATCGGCGATACCAGTCTCGAGGCGCTCCGGGAAGTCGCCGGCAAGTGGCAACGCCCGCTCCTCGATACCTCGAGCATCGCCGAACGGATCGCCGGCCTCCGACCGAACGTGCGGGAGGCCTTTCGCCGGTTCGCGGAGCTGGTCAACGGAATCCGAGACCGGGTCGGAGGCGATCAGCCCGCGGTGATTTTGGAGGCCGTCATGGAGGCCATCAACTACGAACGAGTCCTCCACGACGAAGGCCCCGAGGGTAAAGACCGGTGGGACAACGTCAAGGAATTGGTGGCCGCGGCGGCCAGTTGGTCGGAGGTCGTGACCGAGGGCGACGACACCACGCCGCTGCAGCGCTTCCTGACCGAGGCCGCCCTGCTCTCGGCGGTCGACAAGTCGGATGGGGACGAAGCTGGGGTGACCCTGATGACGATCCACACCGCGAAGGGGCTCGAATGGCCGCTGGTCGCCGTGGCGGGACTCGAGGACGGGCTGTTCCCACTGTCGCGGGCCGCGGAATCGACCGAAGGGCTCGAAGAAGAGCGGCGGTTGTTCTATGTCGCGTTGACCCGGGCCAAGGACAAACTCTATCTGTCGTTTGCGCGGTCAAGACGGAGAGGCGGCGAAATTCTCCCCAGCATGGCGTCGCGGTTCCTCGAAACCATCCCGCCCGGTATCGTCGATGAGAAGACCACGTCCTCATTGTTCGCGCCGGCCTGGGGCGGGGGCAACCGCTATGGCGGCCGGACCTCGGGATCCCGATTCGGCGGCAATACCTGGGAGAAACGTCCGGCCCTCCAGCCCTCTCATTCGGCCTCGAGGCCGGAGCGCGAGGCGATTGAGGAGGTGTCCCAGGACGCACCGCGTTATGTCAAGGGCGAACGGGTGAAACACCGCCGATTCGGGAGTGGCCTGAT
>JAYVJS010000606.1:0-7190 GCA_043769075.1 Gemmatimonadota bacterium
GGAAATGCATGCTCATATTCCGCCCGGCCCTCGGGTGGCCGACTCGACGATTGAACGAGTTCTCGCCCTGTTCGCATTGAACGGAGTGACCACCGTACGCGGGATGTTGGGCGATCCGCGCCATCTGCCGCTTCGCGACCGGGCGGCGCGGGGCGAGTTGTTGAGCCCGACGATTTACTCGTCGAGCCCCTCGGTGAACGGCAACACGATGACCTCCCCCGCGGCGGCGGCGGATTCGGTGGCCAAGTACCGTCAAGCCGGGTACGATTTCCTCAAAATTCACCCGGGACTGTCTCGGGCCATTTTCGATACCATCGCCGCGACGGCTGCCAGGGTCGGCATTCGGTTTGCCGGCCATGTGCCGCTCGATGTCGGGATCGAACGGGCCATCGAGGCCCACTATTGGTCCGTCGACCATTTCGACGGGGTGATGGAGGGGCTGGTGCCCGAGCAGCGGGCCTTTACGGCAGCGGAGGACGGCTTCTTCGGGCTGGGCTTGATCGATCGGGCGGACGAGCGCCGAATTCCGGTTCTCGCGGCCAAGGCCAAGGCTGCCGGCGTTTGGATGGTGCCGACGGAAACCCTGATGCGGCATATCGTGGGGAACTATTCGGTCGACGAGATGCGCCGGTGGCCGGAGATCAAGTACATGACGGCGGCCGAGGTCGACGGGTGGGTTCGGACCACGACCGCGATGCGGGGCGACCCGTCCCTGCCGGCCGCCTCAAAGGCTCGGTATCTGGATCTCCGGAAGAAGGTGATCAAGGGCTTCCACGACGCGGGTGTTGGCTTTCTGCTGGGTTCCGATGCACCGCAGGTCTGGAACGTTCCGGGTTTTTCGCTCCGCCGTGAGTTGGCCTATCTGGTCGACGCCGGATTGACCCCGTTCCAGGTGCTCGAATCGGGGACTCGGAACGTCGCGGTGTTCTTTGGGACGGAAACCACCACCGGCACGATCGGGGTCGGGAAGCGCGCCGATATGATCCTGGTCGACGGCAATCCGCTCCAAGACATTGCCAATGTCGGGCGGCAGAGCGGCGTCATGGTGCGGGGCCGATGGCTTGACCGCTCGGACATTGCCGAGCGGCTCAAGGCCATCGAGGCGAAATAGCTAGCGAGGGAGCCGCTCCTCGAGATCGGCGACGACATAGGCCATGACCGCCATCGCGGCGACATTCATGGCCACTTCGCGCGGGTCGAGTTTATCGACGTTGTCGGCCTCGGTGTGATGGTACCAGAAATACTTGGTGCCATCGACGTTGTGCCCCATTCCGGGGACGCCTAACGCCATGATCGGTCCGATATCGGCGCCGCCGCCGTTTGGTCCGATCGAATCGGCGCCGACCCGCTTGAGGAGGGGCGCGATCCGCTTGAGGATGGCCCGAGCCGCCTCGGATCCAGTGAAACCGAACCCCGTGGGGCGGAACACCCCGCCGTCCGATTCAATGGCCAGCAGGTGATTGGCCAATTCACTCTGGTGAGCGTCGCGATACCCGGCACCACCCCGGCCGCCGTTTTCCTCGTTGGTCCATCCGACCACCCGAATAGTGCGGCGGGGGCGAAGGCCAAGTTGCTTCATGAGCCGGATGGCCTCCCAGGCAATGATCACTCCGCCACCATCGTCCATGGCGCCGGTGCCCACGTCCCAGGAATCGGTGTGGCCGCCCATCACGACGATCTCCTCCGGCTTCTCCGACCCCCGGATCTCGGCGATCACGTTCTTGGACGGTGAGTCCGGTAGCATGGCCGCCGACATCTCGACTTTCACGACGACCCGCTCGCCTCGGTTTCGGATCCGATGGATCATCGACGCATCTTCCGCGGTGATCGCGAAATGGGGGATAGCGGGTACCGCGGGATCATATCGCATTCCCCCGGTGTGCGGGGTTCGCATTCCGAAGGGGCCGACTGACCGGATCATACTGGCCACGGCGCCGGCCTTGGCCGCCTCGACCGCACCGGCGCCACGGTATTGGACGGTGGCTCCGTAGTTAGTGAACGGTACGTCAAACAGCACGATCTTGCCCTTGGCCTCGGCGGCCCGGGCTTTGAGATCGTCGAAGCTGGTCACGACCATGACCTCGGCCGTAATGCCGCCGGGCGGCGTGGCAATGCTACCGCCCAGACCCAGCATCGGGAGGGCGCCGAACCGGGGTTGGAGCATCGCGGCACTTTCCTTCCCGCGGACCCACCGAGGCACCATCACCGGCTCGCCCCGGACGTTGTCGAGGCCCTCGGCTTTCATTCGTTCAAGGATCCAATCGTGGGCCTGCTCGAGGGCGGCGGATCCCGAGATCCGGTTCCCGAATCGGTCGCCCAGCTCGGCAATCTTGTTCCAGGCGGCACTGTCGGCGAGGGCGGCCGAGGTCAGCCGATCGGCAATGGTCTGATAGCGGGTGATGATGGGGTCGGGTTGGGGTTGGGCCGCCAGCGTCGAAAAGGAGAGGGCGGCCAGAGCGAGACAGTGAGCGGTCATCGGCATTTTGGGCGGGTATCGGGGTTGGAAGTCCCCAAGTCTAGCGCTCCGCTCCCGGCATCTCTAGTATCAGGCACCCTGGAGGCTTAAAGGAATCGTCATGGTAACCGATCTGATGGTGGCCCTGAGTCTGGCGATGGGTTGCGGGGGCACGCCGATGGACCAGCAGATCCCGATTATCAGGGATCGCAATTACTCCCAGAAGATCGACACTCTGGGCGTGGAGAGGATCGTTCGGGCGCCGGCGGATCAGGTTTGGAAGGCTTTGCCGGCGGTGATGTCAGACCTGGGCCTCGAGGTGAACTTCCTCGAGCCTGAGACCAAGCGGATGGGGGCCTGCTACCAGAAGGTCCGGGTCCGGTTGGGCAAGGAAACGTTGTCAACGTATGTCGATTGCGGGGATAGTCGCGGATTGCCTAACGCCGATCGATACGAAGTCGCGATGACGGTGCTGGCTACGGTGGCACCGACTTCAGCGACGACCAGCAAGGTTTTTGTCTTCGTTCTGGGGGTTGGCCTTGATGCGTCGGGTACGGCCAGTAACCGGCTTTGGTGCTTTTCGAGAGGGGCGCTGGAGGAGCGAATTCGAACGCAACTCGAGGTGCAGACGCGAACTTGACCGGTGTTTGCGGTCGGGAAGATCTCGGGCTACTCTCTAGTATGTATCCCAAATTGTATCCGAACGTGGGTCGGGCCTTAGTCAGCCGGTTCGGACGCCTGGTCATCGGTGTTCTTCTTGCCACAGCGGGTCCGTTGTTCGGTCAGACCGCAGCCAAACTCGACCTCTATTGGAAGAAGTTGGGGAGCGACGTCGCCAAGGTCGAGTCCTCGTTCGACGGCGTGATGGGGGTAGCGATCAAGGATCTGACCGACGGGCGGACCTATTTCCTCAACGCCGACGAACCAATGCCGACCGCGAGCATGATCAAGATCGCGGTGCTGGCCGAGTTGTTCCGCCAGAATCGGATGACCGAGCGGTATGTGGTCGATCGAAAGGACGGGTTGGCCGGCGACGACATCCTGACTCGGCTGTCGCCGGGCGTGACGTCGCTGACTCTCCGGGATGTTGGCGTGTTGATGGTGGCGGTCAGCGACAACTCGGCGACGAACGTGCTGATTGACCGGCTCGGGATGGCCAACGTCAACCGCCTGCTCGATACCTTGGGTCTCAAGGTCACCCGGTTGAACCGGCGGATGCTCGATCTCGATGCCGCCAGGGCCGGCCGTGAGAATGTGGCCACCCCTCGTGAGATGGTTGCGCTGCTCGAGGCGATCCGCGGCGGCCGAGCCTTTCCTGCGGACCGGCTGGCGGGGTTTCTCGAAATTCTCGGGATGCACAAAGAGGGCTATCTCAACCGGTGGCTTCCTGAGGGCGCTCTGATCGCCAACAAACCGGGCTGGCTCGATGGTGTCCGGACCGACGCGGCCCTGGGTCTCCTTCCCAAGCGGCCGTATGCGGTGGCGGTGATGACCACCTTTGGCCCGACCGACCGGACGCCGGAAGATGCGATCGCGGCAATCGGGAAGCTGGTCCACGATTTCTTCGATCGGTTGGGGCGTTCGAGCGATCTCGGCCGGTTGATGCCGTAGTGGCAACCCGATGACAAAGGCCCTGGCCCCATTGGCCGATCTCTTTCGGCTCAATACCAACCTGTTTCGGAATACCTTGGCCAATCTCGACGAGGTCGACGGGACGGCCCGGCCCAACGAGCACACCAACAGCGCCGCCTTCATCGGCGGGCATTTGGTTGAAACTCGGGCCTGGATGGGCCGTTATCTCGGTCTCGCAACGGCCGCGCCCTTTGGCGGGATTCTGGAACACGCGGCGAGCCTCGAGCAGGTCACCGAATTGCCGACGTTGGCCTCCATCCGGTCGGAGTGGGACAAGGTGAGCACCGTGGTCACGGCGAGTCTCGACGGTTTGACGGATCAACAGCTGGCCGGGGCGGGGAGCCAAAAGTTTCCGGGCGTCGCACCAACCCTGTTGGGTGGGATCGCGTTTCTGTTGCAGCACGAGTCGTATCACATTGGGCAGCTGGCATATCTCCGAAAGTTTCTCGGGCTTCCACCGATGTCGTATCGGTAAGATCCCGGTCATCTCGACACCTGAAAGGTCACGGTCATGCGGCAGAACCTGATAGCGGCAGTAGGTACATTGGCGATGATGGCATGTGGTGGCGCCAAGCCTGGGGCGGCCCCCGCTGGGAACGCCGCCCGCCAGGCCCTGGTCGCGCAGATCGATTCGCTGATCAGCGAGCCGATCAAGGCCGGGAAGGTGGCCGGCGCGTCGATCGCCATCGTCAAGGGCCGGGACACGATTGCCGTCCAGGGGTTCGGCAAAGCGAATCTCGAGTATGACCTTCCGACCATGGCCCACGCCACCTATGAAATCGGCTCGGTGACCAAGCAGTTTACTGGGGCGGCGATCATGCAGTTGGTCGAGCAAGGCAAGATCAATCTCGGCGACGATCTGTCTAAGTATCTGCCGAGCTACAATGCTCAGGGACGCAAGATCACGATCAAGCGGTTGCTCGACCATACTTCGGGTATCAAGGGCTATACCGAGATCCCGGAATTCGGCCCGATGGCGGCCATGACGCTCCCCCGCGACACCCTGGTCAAGATCTTCAGCAAGAAGCCGTTCGACTTCGAGCCGGGCCAAGAGCAGATCTACAACAACTCCGCGTTCTTTCTGGCGGGCCTCATCATCGAGAAAGTCAGCGGAACGCCCTACGAGGAGTATGTCCAGAAGAATCTCTTCGATAGGGCTGGCATGAAGGACGCCCACTACTGCAGTGAAACCAAGGTCGTCAAGAACAAAGCCACCGGCTACGATATGGACTCTGTTCGTTTGGTTCACAAAGCCCCAATGAGTCATCAGTGGCCCTACGCGGCTGGTTCGCTCTGTTCGTCCGCCATTGACTTGGTGGCCTGGAACGAGGCGTTACACCGTGACGGCAAGATCCTCGGCGCCGCGGCCTACCAGGAGTTCGTTACCCCAGAGACCCTGACCGATGGCTCCGTCCTCGGGTACAGCAAAGGGATCGCGGTGTATCCCCGTCTGGGGCACCGGGCGCTCCATCACGGCGGCGGGATCCCCGGGTTCTTGTCCGAGAACATCTACTTCCCGGACGATAGCCTGAGCGTCGTGGTCCTCTTCAATGGGGCGGGCGAGGGGCCTGATAAGTATGCGTTGAAGATCGCGGAGTTGGTCCTCGGCAAGGCGGCCGATCCTGCTAAACCGATGGACGGTGACCCGGCTCGGTTCGCCGGTGTCTATGCCGGGCGCGGTCGGGGGCAACCGATGGAAATCACCGTCGCCGTTGCCGACGGCAAGGTGTCGGTCAAGCTTCCGGGCCGGGACAAGCCGGACACCCTGACCTACGTCGGTGGCAACACGTTCCTGATGGAGGAGACGCATGCCATTTTCACGGAGCAGGGCGGCAAGATCGGCAAGCTTCGACTTGACGGCGGGTACGGTAACAACGTCCTGACCAGGAAATAGCGTCGATGCGAGTCTTGGGCTTGGTTCTCATCGGGGGCGGGATACTCGCCCCGGTGCGGGTGGTGGCCCAACCCCGGCCTCGGGCCGATTGGGTTCGGACGATCGACTCGGTTGCCATGGCACCGATCCAACGGGGCCAAATTAGCGGGATGTCGGTCGCTGTCGTTAAAGGCCGGGATACGATCCTGATCAAGGGCTACGGCAGCGCCGACCTGGACCTCGAGGTTCCGACTCCGGCCAACGCGGTGTACGAGATCGGTTCGGTCACCAAGCAGTTTACGACGGCGGCGTTGCTCCAGTTGGTGGAGCAAGGGAAACTGTCGCTCGACGACGACGTCACGAAGTATCTCCCCACTTATCCGTCGCGGGGGAACGCGATCTCGATTCGCCGGATCCTCGACCATACCTCGGGGATCCGGAGTTACACTGAAATCGCCGAAGCGCGCCCGATGTTCAAGAATCCGATCTCCAAAGACTCCTTGGTGGCGCTCTTTTCAAGCAAAGGCTTCGACTTCGCGCCAGGCACGAATCTCGTCTACAACAACTCGGCGTTCTTCCTGGCGGGCATGATCGTCGAGAAAGTCAGCGGCCAATCGTATCCGGACTATATCCAAGCGAACGTCTTCGATCGCTTGGGAATGACCGGTTCGAAGTACTGCAGTGACACGGCCCCCATGAAGCGCAAGGTTCACGGGTATGGGTTTGGCCCGTCAGGCCTCGTCAAGGCATTTGCCCAGGAACACAGCTGGCCGTTTGCCGCGGGGTCGCTTTGCTCGACGGCCGGTGATCTGATCACCTGGCTCAAGGCTCTCCACACGACCGACCGGGTCATTAGCCGGGTGTCATACCAGGAGATGATCACGCCGGGCACCTTGAATGACGGATACCGGGTTCGGTACGCCAAGGGCATTGTGGCCGGCGAAGAGGATGGCCGCCGAATGATTTCGCACGGCGGCGGGATCAGCGGTTTCGTCTCCGAGACGCGCTACTACCCGGCCGATGACCTGTACGTCGTGGTGCTGATCAATACGGCTGGTCCGGTCGGAGCGCCTGAGGTGGCCAAGGCTATGGCCCGGGTTGTGTTAGGCCCCGGCAAGGAGCTCAAGGGAGAGACCTTCAGCGGCGATCTCAGCCAGCTGGCAGGCAAGTACCGAGGGGTCGGGCGGGGGGCGCCGTTGGAGTTAACGCTGGCGGTCGACGGTGGTGTCC
>JAYVJS010000607.1:0-2375 GCA_043769075.1 Gemmatimonadota bacterium
CAGCGCCATCCCGGCTGGATCGGCCAACAGCAGATCAAGTCGGCGGCTCAGTGTCGTGGCGTCGCCTGCCGGCACCAGATATCCAGTGTGGCCGTCATCGATGAGCTCGGGGGTCGCCCCGACCGCGCTGGCGACGACCGGCGTTCCCCGGGCCATCGCTTCGGCGGTGACCAGCCCGAAGGGCTCCGACCACAGCGAGGGAACAATCTGGATCGTTACCGCTTGAAACCGTCGCTCAAGTTCCTCGCGGGAGAGGTGCCCAAGGAATTCGACTCGGTCAGTCAGGCCCAACCGTCGGCTCTGCTCTTCGAGCATCCCGCGGTCCGGACCGTCGCCCGCGATCCAAAGCCGGACCTGCGCCCACCGAGATGGGAGTTCGGAGAGTGCGCCTAACAGAATGTGAACACCCTTCTCAGGGAGGAGCCGTCCGGCAAACCCGAGGAGGAGCTCGCCCGGGCGCCGCGGTGCGAACGGTGCGATCCGGACCCCGTGGGGCACGACGGCATTGACCGGGAGCCCGTGTCGTTCGAGCACCGCGGCAAAAGCCCGGCTCGGGCTCACGACTACGTCCACAGCACTTCGCCATCGGCGGAGGAGCGCCAGCTGGACCATTCGGGGCGCGAGCCCGCGTGGACTGAGGCATTTCTCCCGCAGACAGGCGAGGCCGACCGGGTGCGAACAGAGCTGGCCGTCCGGCAGGAGCCGAGTCCCCTTGGGACAGACCGGGCGGAAGTCGTGCATAGTCCAAACAACGGCCCGTCCCCGTACCACTGGGAGGATGGCCGGGGACGCCTGCGTCAAGAACATCCCCAAGTGGACGACTTGGGGGGCGAAGTCCTTGATGACCATTCGGGCGACCCGAACCGCATCGAGGTTGACCGTTTCGCGAAGGGCCCGGAAGCTTCCAACCGAACCTCGGAATCCATAATCGGGCGCCGACTCGCGATCGAACGGATCGACCGTGCTGGCCATTAAGCGGGCATCGATCCCTCGGGCCCGGAGCGAGCTCCGGAGGTCCTGGACGAGCAATTCGGCGCCGCCGCGGGTTCCAGCATAGTCATGGATCAGGAGGACCCGCTCGATGGGGGGAGCCACTGGGTTAGACGCCCTCCGCGACGGACACTGACCGTCCACCCGACCGAGCCGACTCCAAAGCGGCTTCAATGACCGCGAGGGCACGGAGTCCGTCCGCCAGATCGGGGACCACGGGAAGGTCTTTTTGAACTCCGATCAGAAAGGCTTCGAGGGTGGCCCCAAAGGAGGGCTCAAATCCGGGGGAGCGGAGCAACCGACTGGGATGAAGCTCACCGAGGGCACGCTGGAGGCGAAGCAGTCGGGCGCCCCGCCCCGGAACGCGTTCAACCGAGCGGGGTCGCCCGTCGAGCAGGTCCACCCGGAGCAGGCCGTTTTGTCCGACGAGTTCCAAGCGGTTTGCGTTCGTTCCGGCCACGGAGGATCCTTGGAGCTGAACGGTGAGGCCATCGTCCATGACGAGTTGGAGGGCGGCGGTGTCATCCGGAGTTCGAAGGGAGCGGAGGGTGCACTGGACCTCGGATACTCGTTGTCCGGACAAGTGGGCGACCAGGTCCACGTGATGGGACACCAGGTCGAGGAGAGCCCCGCCACCCATCCCTGGCTCGGAGCGCCACCCCTCGATCTTCTCCGCGGCCCAGTGGAAGACCCCCTGGATCCCTACCAAGGAGCCCAAGTCGCCGGCCGCCACGGCTCGACGCGCTGACTCGACGATGGGGTTTCGTCTGAAGTTGTAGCCGACCGCCCCGACGGTCCGGGCTTGACGCCAGGCGGCGACGACCCGGCGGCCCTCGATCATCGTGAGCGCGATCGGCTTCTCGACAAAGACGTGTTTGCCGGCGGCGAACGCCCGACACGCCACTTCGGCATGGAGTGCGGTCGGCAGGGCGATCACAACCGCAGCGATTGCGGGATCCTCGAGGAGAACTTCCCAGTGGGGATGCTGTCGAACCTGCGGTGCACGGCTCCCGAGCCAACGTCGTCGGGCAGGATCCGCCTCGGCGGCGGCAATCAGGCGGCCGGCTTTCGAACCAAGCAGCGACGGTAGATGAGCGATCTCGGCAATCCAGCCGCAGCCAACCAACCCGACCGCGACCGGCCCAGAACTTGAGGAATTCATTGGGGAGGAATCTGCCCTCACCCGAGCCGGGCTGCTAGGCGGACTGCTATCAGCGGTGGATCCGGGTGTCCGAACAAGCCTCGGAGCAGGTATGATTGTTCGTGCCATCCGATACCAGCCCCGGACCCGCCTCGAACCCTAAGCCTCCGACCCCCCGGCCGGTGGCAAGGCTATCCGCCGGCGATCAGGTAGTCGTGATCGGTGGTGGGCCCGCCGGCCTTTC
>JAYVJS010000608.1:0-5422 GCA_043769075.1 Gemmatimonadota bacterium
TGCGTCGGTCCGCCTCTCGAGCGGGGCCGCCAGCCTGCCCTCGGGCACCTCGACTGACCTCACGGCGACCGCGCTTGACGGATCGGGCCAGCCGATCGCCGGCAAGACCGCGACCTGGACGACGGCCGACCCGGACATTGCCCCGGTTACCGCCGCCGGCCGGGTCACAGGAACCCGAGTTGGAACGGCCGCCGTCACTGCGACGATCGACGGCAAAACCGCCGCCGCCCAGATCACGGTCACTGTTGGTGCCCCGACCGCTATCGGCGTGTCGAGCGGCGACAACCAGGAGGCGGAAGTCGGCACCCCGCTCGGGGCCGTGGCCCTCGTCCGGGTTCGGGACTTCGGCAACAACTCGGTGCCCGACGTCCCGGTGACGTTCGCGATCGGGGCCGGTGGGGGCAGCATCGTCGGGGCCGCCACGGCGACGACCGGATCCAACGGGCGAGCCCTGATCCCCACTTGGCGGCTCGGCGTTCTGCCGGGCGCCAACACGCTGGTGGCCACGGCGGGGAGCTTCACGGCGACGGTCAAAGCCACCGCCAAGTACATCCGGGCCACTGCCGACCGACCCGACGAGGCCACCGGCGATCAGGTCCACCTCATTTACGCTATTCCAAACGACGGGATCGACCGATCGCTCGATCTCTCCGGCCGGCTCGCCATCAGCGCCACCGTCGCGCAACGGTTCCTGGTGACCGGCACTGGCGGCCGCCGATTCAAGCTCGACACCTTCAACGGCGGGGCGTACGACCTGACCTTCGTTCGTTTGGGGCGAACCGACGCCCGGATCAGTCAGGCGCCGTTTCCAGTCGATAGCATCGAGGCCGACCTGGCCCAAAGCGGCATCCTCAAGCCCGGCAAGTTGTACCTCGTGTGGTATGATGGAGGAAGCCGCGACGCGTGCGCCCAAGCCAAGCTCCCGCCCGGCAACCCCGGGCAGGTCGCGGCCCTCTATCTCAAGGGATCCTTTTCCGGCGGTACTGGGCAATGTCTCGACCTCGCCGCCGCGATGGCCGCCACAGCCGACGACGCGCCGAGGTATTGGGAGTTCGTCGCGGCACACGAGACGCTCCATTTGTTAGGCGCCGTCGGAACCCAAGCGCCACATCACCTCACGGCGCTGCCCGGGCACGTCCCGGGACCAACCGACCTGATGTTCGCCGGCTCGGAGCCCTGGGACCCATCGGTCGTCGACATTGGGAAGGATGACTACGCTGGGCCGGGCCTCCCGGTGACCCTTCCGAACTTCTTGACCACAACCTACGGCGAGACGGTACCAGCGGCCTTGTTGTCCTTGGCCCGGCAAACCGCAAGCCGCGCGGCGCCGTGGCGGATGCCGGCCGGGGTGCGGATCGACCAAATCTGCGGAGCGGGCCGCAAGGAATGAGCGAATGACGGACATGATTAGGCCGACCGCCAGGGGTTACGGTATCGCGGCGGCCTTGGTCGTGGCCACGTTCCTCGCGTTCTATCCGATCCTCGGCGCTGGGTTCACCAACTGGGACGACCCAGCCATGGTCACCCAGAACCCCGCGATCACCGGGCTGTCATGGTCCCACTGGGTCGGGTTCTTCACCACGCTGGTCGAGAAGCACTACCATCCGCTCGTCATGGTTTCCTACGCGGTGGATTACCGGCTCGCTGGCCTCAGTGCCTTCACCTTTCACCTAACCAGCCTCGCGATTCACCTCGCCAGCACGGCCCTCGTCTTCTGGTTGTTCACGGTACTCAGTGAGAACGTTCGGGTCGGGTTCGTGACGGCGGCCCTGTTCGGCTGGCACCCGATGCACGTTGAGTCGGTGGCCTGGATCTCAGAGCGGAAAGACGTCCTCTACTCCCTTTTCTTCTGGGCGGCTCTGCTCGCTCACACCTACTACGTCCGGCGCCAGCAGCGGTCGCTCTACTGGCTAGGCTTGGGGTTGTTCGTGCTGTCGCTCCTTTCCAAGTCGATGGCGGTCACCCTGCCGGCGGTGCTGCTCCTCATCGATTGGCTCCTCGGGCGAAAACTCGGCCGTTCCGCGATCCTCGAGAAGCTGCCCCACGTCGCCCTCTCGCTTGGCTTTGCCGCGATTGCCGTCGTCGGACACTCGACTCCGGGCGCGGCCGGCGGGAGCGGGTCGTCCGCCGTCTCCTGGCTCGGGCACACCCAGGCGGCATTCGAGAACCTGTTGTTCTATGCCATCAAATTTTTCGCCCCCGTCAATCTGGCGGCCCTGTACCCAAGGCCACGGAACATGGGCGACTTCCCGGCCTGGCTGTTTCCGTGGTCCCCACTGTTCCTCGCCCTGCTTGCCGCCCTGGCCTATCGATTCGTCAGGGATTCGAAACCGGCCAAGTTCGGGCTGCTGTTCTTCTTCGTCACGTTGTTCCCCGTCAGTCAGATTCTGCCGATTGGTCTGTCGATCCCGGCCGACCGGTACACCTACGTCCCGTACGTCGGCCTGTTCTTCGGACTGATGTCGCTGATCGAGACCGCCGTCGCCAAGAGTGGTAAAGCGCTGCCTCGGCAGGTGGTCGGCGCATTGCTGACCGTCGTGCTGGCTCTGAGTTGGTGGGCGACTCGTCAGCGAGTCAAGATCTGGCACGACACGACGTCCCTCTGGACGGACTCCTTGGCGAAGTACCCGGTGGCGAGGGCCTACTTCAACCTTGGCTCGGAGTACCTGCTTGCCAAGAAGGATCCGACCCGGGCGCTCACGCTCTTTTCGAGCGCGATTGAGGCCAACCCGAAGCTCTCGGTTGCCTGGCTCAACCGCGGTATCATCTATGCCACCCAGGGCGACTACCCGCAATCGATCGCGAACTACAATGAGGCCGAGCGACTCAGCCCGAGAAACCCCGACGTGTACCTGAACCGAGGCAACACCTACTCGGCCATCGGAATGCCCGCCCGGGCCGTCAAGGACTACACGACCGCGCTCGAGATCCGGGCTGCGTACCCGGAAGCGTGGTTCAACCGAGGCAATGTGTACTTGGCCACCGGGCAGTGGAACCGGGCCATCGCGGACTTCACCAAAGCCCTGACGCTCGGAGAGAGTTTTTCGGTTCGGATCAATCGCGGAAACGCCCACTGGTCGGCCGGCAATTTGAGCCAGGCGTTCGATGACTTCACCGTCGCGATCCGGCTCCAGCCAGGATCACCCAATGCCTATCTTGCCCGGGCCCGGATCTACGCGAAGTATCGGCAGCCGGCCGCCGCGGTTTCGGATGCACTCAAGGCCCGGTCGCTCGGCCTCGATGTTTCGGAGGAACTGCTGGCTGAGTTGCGGCGCTGACGGCCGGTACCTATCGAGCCCCGCCCGCCAACCGGTTATACACGCCGCCGATAACGCGCCCGACGCCATAGCCGGTCACAAACCCGTAGACGAAGCCGACAAACGCCCCTCCGACGGTGACCCGGTAGCCCGGAAAGAAGATCGCGAGGAGTCCCAGGTGCTCACCGACATGCTCACCGCCTTTGGCCACCAGGAACAGCGTGACTGCGAGGAGGCCGATTCCGCCTAACAAGCCGAACGCGATACCCCAGGCCTTCGCATTGAGCCGGAGGACGGCCTGGTCCAGCCCCGAAGAAGCGTCGTCGTGCAAATTGGTCATGGCCCGACCTCCGAAGCATAGGTTGCCTGCATCGCCGGCTAGATGTGATCGAGAAAATCCCGGGTCTCCTCGAGTTCAGCCCGCGATCGGATCTCGAGCACCATCACCGCCAAGACGAGGTTCCGAACCAAGGCGAGGAACCACCCCAGCACGAACCCCGCAAAGCCCGCCCACAGTGCGCCGATGATTGCCCCCGACCACGAGACCGTGTAACCATAGAAAAACTCCGCCAGCAAGCCGAGGTCGAACCCCGGCTTCGGGTCGCGGACCAAATACACGCCGGTAACCAACAAAACCAGCAGAGCCGCGACCGTACCGGTGGCGGCGCCGAACGCCGCTTTGTTGAGCGGCGCAAACGCCAAGGCGAGTCGGACCGGGTTACGGGGCCTAGTCATCGGGGCTGCTCACGGCCGACCGCCAAGGGCCGCCACCGGGACCGCCGGTGTGGGAGCCGCAAGTCGTTGCTCTTCGTGGTACTCATAATCGGTATTGACCTGCCAGAGGTCATGGGCCGCACCCTGCATATTCCAGACGGCCATCATGGCGGTCAGCATCGAATGGTCTTGATTGTTGTACTTATGCATCCCGTTTCGGCCGACCGTGTGGAGGTTCTCAATCGGGTCGAGGAAGCTGCGGATGGTCTCAACGTTGGCTCGATAGCCACCATCGTAAATCGGATAGGCCTTGGGCATCCGAAGCACCGTGCCGTCACGCACCAGGCTGGCCGGGGCCAGACCCAGCTGTTCCAGTTCGCGGCCGGCCAATCCAATCAACTCGGCGTCGTCCGCGGTCCATAGCCCGTCGCCTTCGAAGCAAAAGTACTCAAAGCCGAGGCAGGTCATCCCCGGCTCCGGCACCATCGCTCGGCTCCAGTTATTGAAATTTTGGATCCGGCCGACTTTGACACCGGGGGTGTGAACGTAGATCCAGTTGTCCGGAAACAGGTTGTCGCGTTCGAGAATCAGGACCACGACCACGAAGTCGCGATAGCGAAGCCCGGCTGCCGCGGTGGTGGCCGGCGGTGGCGCTCCGGGGTCGATGGCGTGCACCAGTGACCGGAGGTCGGTGCTCGAAATGACGTGATCGGCGGGGAAACGACGACGCCCGTCGGGTGTGTCCGCCTCCACTCCGACCACCCGGTCGCCGATCCGCTCAATCGACGTGACTCGGTGGCGGAGCAACACCTGGTTGCCCATAGCGACGATCCGGTCGCGGCAGGCCTCCCACATTTGGCCTGGTCCCAGCCGAGGATATCGAAACTCGTGGATCAGGGATTTGATCGCAGTCGACCGCCGGGTCAGGCTCGCGGCATTCAGAATCGCCCGCTCGAGCGAGAGCCCCTGAATCCGCTGCGCGGCCCATTCCGCCCGAATCTCGGTGCACGGAATGCCCCACACCTTTTCGGTGTAGGTCTTGAAAAAGATCTGGTAGAGCCGGCGGCCGAACCGGTTCGTAACCCATTGTTCGAAGTTGTCTTCGACCAAGGAGGGGTGGAGCCGGGCGTCGATGTAGCTGAGAATGATCCGGGTCGCGTTGATCAAACCGAGACCCCGGAGAGCGTTGACGGCCTTCAAGGGGTAGTCGAAATACTTCCCGGAGTAATGAATCCGCGACAGCCGAGGGACCGTGATGAATTCCGGCCCGAGGATTTCCTCCCACAGGTCGGCCACCGGCTTGATTTTGGTGAAGAAGCGATGGCCCCCGATGTCGAAGCGGAAGCCACGGTACTGGGCGGTGCGCGAGATCCCGCCGACCAGTTCATCCCCCTCGAGCACCGTGACCGCGTAGCCCTCTTTCGAAAGAAGGTACCCGGCCGAAAGGCCGG
>JAYVJS010000609.1:0-5814 GCA_043769075.1 Gemmatimonadota bacterium
GTTTCGGTGCCGATGCGATACTTGGGCCAGTCGCGGTAGTCGAAGTGCCACCACTCGGCCTCATAGACGTTAAATCCTTCGGCCTCCATCGCGTCTCGAAGCAGGTCGCGGTACCACCGTTGGCGGGTGGTACCACCGGGGTAGAAGGGGTATGACCGGTTCGAGAACTCGTCATATGTTCCGGTGGTCAGAATCGGCCGGCCGGTCTTGATGTCGTACAGCGTCAAGTCGACCGCGCACCCGCGGTTGTGACGCGATCCCTTGGCCGGGTCGGCAACAAAGGCGTGGTTGGCCGCGTCGGTCCCATCCCAGAACATCTTGGTCACGTACCACGGCCGGTAGCCGTCGTGAATCAACAGCCCGTAGCCTAACGCTTTGAGCTTCCGGTGCGCTAGGACCAGGGCCTCCGCCGCCGGCTTTTGGAGGAATGCCCGGGGCTGGTCGTAGAACCGGGTCGACATGAAGTTGGTGGTGTCGGCATACCGGATGTCGAGTTTGATCGATCGGTCGAGGGGGGCGAGCTCGGTTAACTCCGAGGCCCGGAATTCGCCCGCCTCCTTCGGGGGCGTGGCGGCGAGGGCGGCCCGTTTGAGTTCCTCGATCGGCTTGGTCGGCGTGGCCTTGAAGGCGGAGCCATCCTCCGGCCCGACGGCCCGTCGTTTCCAGTTGACGTTCGCCGCCCGGACCTCGGTGGCCCGGCCGGCCCCGTCTCGGCGAAACACGATGTCCTCACCCGGGTAGAGGCCGTAATCGGGAAACCGCCAGGTTGAATCATTCAGGGCGGTAAGCGGGTACGAGGTGAACCACTCGATCAGGGCATTGAGTTTGCCCTCGCGCTCGGTGATGAGGAGGACGTTGTGATCCCATCCATACTCACCGATCAGGCCTCGCCACTCGACCGGCGGTTCGGGCGGGATGGCGGGGCGGGGGGCCGGCGATAGGGTGTCGGTGCCGAATACCAACTGATTGCCGATGCGAAAAACCTTCGGCCCGAAGGCGAACTCGTCATCGACCATCAGCGTGTCCCCGGCGGCCTGCTTCAGGGTCATCCTGGTTTCGCCGTCTCGTTGCCAGGCGTTGAGCCGGTGTCCTTCCCAAGTGAGGTCAAACCAGGTTCGGGGGTTGCTCCACCGCCCAGCCAGCCGCCGGCCGATCGAGTCCGCCAGCCCGGTCGTGGTATCGGCGGGCGGGGAGGCGCGGCCCTTCTTCCGGTCGAGTAGCAAGCCAAGCGCGACGGTACGGATTCGGGTCAGGACCTGGTTGACGGCATCCTTGGTTCCGACGAGTGCAACGGCCAGTCGTTGGTCCGGCATCGCGGCGAACTCGGTGGCAAAGCCATAGATCGCCCCGTTGTGGGCGACGACGAAGGTGGAGTCGCCGAAGCCCGAGGTCGTGCCCGCCGGCACGAACTGCGGTTCCCACATCTTTTCGAGCGTCGCCGCTTTGAGCACGGGGCCGACCGCACCCTGGCCGCGGTTGAACAAGACCTGAGCAAACCGGGCCAGGTCGTGCACGGTCGAGTACATGCTTCCGGCCGGGGCCATGCCCAGCTGGAAGGTGGGCGCTTCGAATCTGCGTTCGTCGAAGGTCCACATCGTTGCCTTCGCGAGCCGCGGCTGCAACGCGGGGTCGGGTTCGAAGGCGCTGGAGCGAAGTCCCATCGGGTCGAGGACGGCCTGCTTTAAGTATCGCGGGAATGGCTGGCCGGAGATCTTCTCGAGGACAAACAGGGCGGTGCCGATGCCGGCGTTCGAATACTTGGTCCGTTGGCCTGGCGGATAGAACAGGGTGGTTTGGTTGAGGCTTGCCACCATGTGGGCCAGCACCGTATCGCTCGGGTCGAAGTAATTGCCCACCGGCGGTTCTCGGGTCAGGCCGGCCCGGTGCGACATCAAGTGCCGGAGGGTGATCTCACCCCCGAACGGATTGTTCGGCTTGAAATCGGGGAGGTAGGTGCTCACCGGCCGGTCGAGATCGAGCTTGCCCTGCTCGACCAGCTGCATGATCCCGATGTCGGTAAACAGCTTCGATACCGAGCCGATCCGATAGACCGTGTTGGCGGTCGCCGCCGTGCCGGCCGGGGCGTCGGCGGCACCAAAGCCTCGGGCCCACACAGTCCGATCGCCGTCGACCAGGGCGATCGAGACCGCGGGGATCTGCTTGGCTCCCATTTCGTGCTCGATCAACGCCGTCAACCGGACCGCGATTTCGGCGTACTCCGGGCCTGCTGGAATGGCATCGGGGTCAGCCGCCGGCTTGGCGCAGGCCGCGGCGGCAAGCAGGAGCAGCGAGGCTCGTTTCACGGTCTCATTCTCATACGAAAGCCGCCGATGACGGGGTTCTGGGTCGGCCTAATCTACTGTAGATTGGACCCCATGGAGGTCCAGGTTTTTGGGGTCAAAAAGAACGCCGAGACCCGGGCCGCCCTGCGGTTCTTTGCTGAGCGGCGGGTCCGGGTCCATTTCGTTGACTGTGGCGTCCGAGGCCCGTCCAAAGGCGAGTTGACGCGATTCGTGCAAAAGTTTGGGGTCGACGCATTGATTGATCGGGCCTCGAAGCGGTTTCTCGAACTTGGCTGGGGGGTGGCGCGCTACGGCGACCAGGCCTGGCTTGAGAAGCTGGTGGACGAGCCGTTCGTCCTCAAGATGCCCCTCGTCCGCTATCAGCAGCACCTCACCATCGGCGCCGCCGAACCGATTTGGAAAACTTGGTCCTGAGGCCTTGAATCCATGACTCCAACCAGCCGCAAGCCACGGCCCGCCGGCGTTCGCCGGGATCGAACCCATGAGGCCTATGAAAAGCTCCGTGATCTCGTGGTTCGAGGCCGCCTTGCCCCAGGAGCGCGGCTCGTAGAGGCCCAAATCGTCGGTCGTCTGGGGTCAACTCGGTCCGCGGTCCGCGGTGCGTTGCTCCGGCTCCAGCACGAAGGTTATATCCAGGGCTCCGGGCGGTCGGGCCAGAGTGGGATTACCGTGTCTTCGCTGACCAGCGCGGACGCGGGGGAGCTCTTCCGGATGGTTGGCGAGGTTGAGGGCCTGGCGGCCGAGAGTGCGGCCCAGATTGCCCCAACAGCGCGCCGAGCCCTGGTCGGCGAACTCAATCGGGTCAACCAGGAGTACCGGCGTGCCTCGACCGGGGCGCACCCCGATGGCGACCGGCTCTACGGCCTCGATACCCAGTTCCACTGTCTCTATGTCGAGGCGGGGGCCGGCCCGAGGTTGCTGGCGTTGTACCGGGCCATCAACCCGCAAGTCGAGCGCTACGTCCGGATCTACCAAACGGCGCTGACCGAGGAGATCCAGACCTCCGTCGTAGAGCATGCCGCCATCGTTGCCGAAATCGCCACCGGGTCCGGCCGGGGAGCCCATGAAGCCGTCCGTACCAACTGGCGAAACGCCGCCGCCCGCCTTCGCCAAGTGATCGACGCCCGTGGTGAAGCCGGCTCCTGGTAATCAAGCCCCTTTTGCCGAGCATCGAGTCCCGAGCGCCGAGCCCCGAGTGTACATTTATCCCCGTTCCAGCCCAGCGACCTTCGACGAAAGGGGACCCCTGTGATCCTCGAAAAACTCTTCGGGGCTATCCGAGCCCAGTTCAACAAACTCGCCAACTTTTTCTGGGAAAAGGATCCGATCGCCCAGATGCAGTACGAGTACGACAAATCGGTCGAGCAGCTCAAGGAAGGCCGTAAGGGCCTCGAGTTGTATCGGGCGTTGGTGGAGCGGGTTGGGCGCCAGGTGGCGACCAACAAGGACCATGCCACCAAGTTGGAAGCCCAGATCAAGGCCTATCTCAAGGCCGGGGAGCGGGAGACCGCATCCAAGTTTGCCCTTGAGTTGGAAAAGGCCAAGAAGGACCTGGCCCAAAACGAAGAACAACTCAACATGCACGAGCAAGCTTATGGCAACAATCTGAAGAAGATTCAGTTCGCCTCCAAGAACTTGCTCGCGGTTCGCGACAAGATTCAGAAGTACGATGCCGATCTCAAGATGAGCGCGGCCGAGGCGGAAATCGCCCAACTGGCCGAGGACCTCGATTTCAATGTGACCACGGATTTTGGCCAGATCGAAGACGTGCTGCAGCGGAAGATTGACCAGAACCGGGCCAAAGTCAGGGTCTCCGCGGACATGTCGTCCAAGGGTGTGGCCGAAATCGAAGCGGACGAGCGGGTCGAGAAATCAATGGCCGAAGACGCCCTCCGGCGTTACGAGGTCGAACTTGGGATTCGGGCTCCCGAAACGACCCCCCTGGCCGACACGGCCAAGAACCTCGGGCCCGCGGTCACTGAGAAGTCGAACAAGGAAACGGCGTAAGCCAAGAAACGGACGAGGAGCGGACCATGGTAGAAGGCGGACGGCCAAAGCCGGCATTCTTTGGAGCAGTGTTCATGGTGGTGATTGGATTGGTGGCCCTTGGGCTCTACCGGTTCGGCGCCCTGGACAGCCTGATCGGCAAGACCTCGACCGGCGGTTCCGCGGTTGACCTTCCGGCCGACGCTGGCGTCGAAGCCCCGGACGGCCAGGGGATCACGACGGTCAAGGAGTACAACTACGTTCCGGGCCAGCGGCTCCCCGAAGTCAAAGGGGTGTCCAATTACAAACCCCTGGTCGGCAATACGGTCCGGATGGCCCTCAACGTGTGGGCCGGTTGGGCGCCGTTGATCTACGCCAACAATGGCCTCAAGGCCGGCAAGGCGTGGAAGGACGGCAACGGGAAAGACTTCAAACTCGAACTCGTCCTGATCGATGATCCGGTCGCCATGCGGGATGCCTACGCCGCCGGCGACATTCACATCGGTTGGGCCACCCTCGACATGCTCCCGCTGATGCTCGATGGCTTGAAGAAGGATTCGCGCACCATGCCGCGGGTCTTCCAACAGGTTGACTTCTCCAATGGCGGCGATGGGATCGTGGTCCGCGAGAACATCCGCTCGGTGACCGACCTGCGAGGCAAGACTATCGTCCTGGCCCAGAACTCACCGTCCCAGTTCTTTGCACTGAACGCCCTCATCAACGGCGGGCTCCAGCCCGGCGATGTCGAGTTCAAGTACACCCAGGATGCCTTCCAGGCGGCGGCCGCCTTCAACGCCGACAAGTCGATTTCCGCGGTGGTCAGTTGGGCGCCGGACATTTACAACTTGTCGAAGGTCAAGGGCAATAAGCTCCTCGTCACCACGGCCACGGCCAACAAGCTGATCGCCGACGTCTGGTTTGCCCGGGCGGATTTTGCCAAGGATCAAGGACCGATCATCGAAGGCCTGGTTCGGGGAATCTTCGACGGCATGGAGGCGCTCAAGACCCAGGAGGCCAAGCAGCAGGTGGCCGCCTTGATGGCCACGGGCTACTCGATTCCGGCGACCGACGCCCTCAGCATGTTGGGCGATGCCCACTCGACCAACTTTGCCGAGAATAAGGACTTTTTCCTCAACCAGAATAATCCGGCCAATTTCGAACGGCTCTGGAACACGGCGTACTACTTGTACCGGAAAATCGGCGCCGTGGCGGCCCCGGTGGCGTTTGACCAGGTCATGGACTTCACCGTCATCAAGAAGCTTGACGCCGAACCGAAGTACGCCAACCAGAAGAACGAGTATCAGGTCCAGTTCGCCCCGACCTCGGCGGCTCAGATTCAAGGCGAGAGCGAAGCGATTCTCACCAAGACGGTGGTGATTCACTTCTACGCCAACTCGTGGGATCTGAAAAAAATGATCGTCAAAACGGTGGACGGGAAGGAAAAACAGGAACTCTACGATCCGAACATTGATTTTGTGGTCGAAGAGGTCGGTAAGCTCGCCGGGCAATACGGCGCGGCCCGGAT
>JAYVJS010000610.1:0-5844 GCA_043769075.1 Gemmatimonadota bacterium
CGACGCTCACGCCGGACGATCTTCTTGCTCGATCCCATGTGCCACCTCCGCCCACAACTTAGGGCAAGTTGGGCGTCCACGAAATCGGGTCAACTCCAGTTAACGAATTTGCTTGGAGCCCTTGTCAATAGGTGTGTAATCGGCATCAAGCGGCGCGCAGCTTTCGGGTCGGGGTGATCTCGCGGACGCCGTCGCAGTAGCGCCCCCCGTCGTACACGGTGGTGCACAGATGGGGCGCGTTCAGCGCCCGGAAGTGGTGCTCGACGACCAGCAAGGTTTTCCAGATCAGCGCCGTGGCGTTCTCGACCTGCTTGAAGCGCTGGGCGGCCGAGGTGCGGAGCCGGACCGCGGCGAACGGCGATTCGATCACGTTGGTGGTCCGCAGATGGGTCCAGTGCTCGGCGGGGAAGGCGTAGTACGCCGGCATCCGCGGCCAATCCCGTTCGAGGCGCTCGACGGCCTTCGGATGGGCCCGACGATACGTCCGCGCAAAGGCGTCCCGGCCGGCGGTGGCCGCGCGCGCCGAGTCGGCGCTTGCGATCGCCTGGAGCGCGGCCTTGACCTCGGGCTGGTGTTTCTTGGGCACCGTGTCGAGGACATTCCGGAGCTTGTGGTTCCAGCAGCGCTGCTCGGCGCTCTCGGGGTAGACGGTGGCCAGTCCACTCCAGATGCCGAGGTGCCCATCGGCGATCGTGAGCTTCGGCGCCGAGAGGCCGCGCCGCTTCAGGTCGCGGAGGACCGCGGCCCAGCTCTCCGTCGATTCCCGCTGTCCGCTGGTGACGGCCAGGACGTGCTTCTGCCCCTCGGCATCGGCGCCGATCAGCACGAGGAGCGCGGCCTTGCTGGTGTCGAGCCCGGCTTTCACGTACACCCCGTCGGCCCAGAGGTAGACCAGGTGCGTATTCCGGTCATCGTGAACAGCTAGATCGGCATCGTGAACACCTGGATCGGTGCTCGTGATCAGTGCCGACGCGATGCTGGCCTGTTTAGGCGTCCGACCGAGGCCCCTCCTTTCGCCATGATGGTCCTTCGAGCACGATCCGGTGGGCGTTGTGGAGCACCCGATCACAGATCGCATCGGCGATAGTAGCGTCCCCAATCTGATCGTGCCAGTGCTCGACCGGCAGCTGGCTGGTGAGGATGGTCGAGCGCGCGGCGTACCGATCCTCAATGATCTCCAGGATGTCGCGCCGATCCTGGTCCCGAAGCGGAGCCAGCCCCCAGTCATCCAAGATCACCAAGTCGGTCCGGGCGAAGCGGGCCAGCAGCCGGGCATAGGTCCCGTCGGCGTGGGCGAGGGTGAGTTCCTCGACCAAGCGCGGGACGCGGCGGTAGAGGACCCGGGCCCCGGTCCGACAGGCCTGGTGGGCGAGGGCACAGGCGAGGAAAGTCTTCCCCGTGCCGGTGGCACCGGTGAGGAGGACGTTCTGGTGCTCGCGAATCCACCGTCCGGTCGCGAGCTGGCGGAGGAGCGCTTTATCGAGGGGCCGCTCCGGCCGATGTTCGATCGCTTCGAGCGTCGCATGCTGGAAGCGGAGCCGGGCCTCGCGGAGGGTGCGCTGCAGGCGGCCGTTTTCGCGGGCGAGCCATTGGGCGTCGACGAGCAGGCCGAAGCGCTCGTCAAACGCAAACGAGAGCGCCGTGTGGTCGGCCAGCCGGTGTTGGTCCTGCCAGGCGGTGGCCATCGCATGGAGGCGGAGGGCGGTGAGTTGGTCGTGGATGGGGCTACTGAGCATGGGCAATCTCCGTTACTGGTAGTAGTGAGGGCCGCGCAGGTGGTCATGGAGCAGCGCGGGCTGCTCCGCCGGGGCCTCGCTCGCGGCGGCGAGCCGATCGAGGCCGGTTTTCAGAATCGACGCGACGTGGCGATAGGAGCGGGCCCCGCCGCGGAGGGCGCGGGCGCACGCGGCATCCAGACGCGCCTCGCCGTACTGCTTGCCCAAGCGTAGGAGGCCCAGGCAGGAGCGGTACCCTTGTTCGGGGTGCGCCCGGGCGTCGAGCATCGTGGTGACGAGGGCTTCGACGGACGGTCCCAGCGTGCCGCCCCAGTGGATCAGGCGCGCCGGGCTCCACTCGAGGTGCTGCTGATGGCTGTGGGGCATGTGGGCCGCGACGGTCGTGTGACGCCCCCGGACGAACTGGCGGGCATGCACGGCGACCCGGTGGCCCTGGTGGAAGACTTCGACGGTGGTGGCGGTGTACCGCAGCTCGAGCCGTTCCTGCCGGAGGGTGAAGGGCACACTGTAGCAGTGCCCCTCCAGCTCGACATGGTAGTCGATGTTGGCCCGGACCCATTTCCAGGCGCCGGGTGCGAAGCGGGTGGCCGGGAGCGGCTGCAGCGCGGGCTGATCAAGCGCGACGAACAGGGCGCGGCGACTGGTCCGGTCGTGGCGCATCTCCCGGTCATTCAGCACCGCCAGGAGCTCGCGGATCCGCCGGTTGAGGGCGCCCAAGCCGATCAGGGTCTCGTGGCGCAGGCACGCCAGGATCCAGCGCTGGGCCACTTGGACGCCGACCTCGACCTTGGCCTTGTCGCGGGGGCGGGCGGGCCGCGCGGGCAGAATCACGGTGCCATAGTGCCCCGCGAGCTCCTCATAGCTCCGCTGCAGCGCGGGCTCGTAGCGACAGGAGCCCGTCACGCCGCTTTTCAGTTGGTCGGGCACCACGACCGCCGGGACCCCACCGAAGAATTCGAAGGCGTGCACGTGGCTCCGCAGCCAGTCCCCGACTTGTTGCGTCGCGGTCGCCTCGGCGAAGGTGTAGTTCGACGCACCGCAGACGGCGACGAAGAGCTCGACCGCCCGGACCTCGCCCGTGTCGGGGTCCACCATCGTCGGTTTCTTGCCTGAGTAGTCGACGAAGAGCTTCTCGCCGGCCTGATGGACCTGCCGCATCGACAGCCGCCGGGCCTGACACCACCGCCGGTAGGAGTCGCAAAACTGGGTGTACTGATACCCGGTGGGGTGCTGGGTGAGGTATTCCTGATGGAGAAGCTGCAGAGTGACGCCGGGCTTTTTCCGCTCGGTGTGGAGATAGGCGGGATCGGGCACCGGGCGCCGCTCCAGACCGGGCGCGCCGTAGAGCCGCCCCTCGAGCGTCGGCTCGTCCACGCCCTCGACCGCGGGCCAGTCGAGCCCGGCCGCCCGCGCCCGCTGGAGCGTGGCGGCAATCACGCCAAGGCTGATCCCTAGGCTCGCCGCCACGTCCCGATGGCTCCGGCCCAGGAGCCATTTCTGCCGAAGAATCTCTCGCGTATGCCGCATGGACAGTCGCTCGGTTGTCATCCTGCCGCCCCCCTTGGGGGGCCGGTGGACGACTGGACTCTCCAGCGTCGCGCGATCCCAGGCACCCGCCCCGATGGAGGCGAAACCTGCCTGTTCACGAGCACCGATCTAGGTGTTCACGAGCCCGATCTGGGTGTTCACGAGCCCGATCCCGGTGTTCACGATGCCCGATCTAGGTGTTCACGATGGACCGATCTGGGTGTTCACGATGGACCGTTGTACGCAACTTGACAATGCGGCCGTCAACAGACAGGTGAAGCGGAAAACCAGCCGAATGCTCGTCGCCTCCGGACGAGTTGACGAGCAGCGTGTCGCCTCGCCATGGAGCGACATCGAACAAAGTCGACCCGATGAGTGTTGTTTCCTTCCGCGGCTTCACACTACCCGCAATCCACCAGGCGATCCGAGAGTTGGTCAGGTCGACCGTCAACAGGCTGCCGTCAGGAAGTGCACGCGCAACGCGAGTTGTCTGCAGCTCTCCAGGACCGGCTCCCCTACGCGCCAGTTGGCCCACGTACGAACCTGTTGTCAGGTCGAACAACAGGACCATGTCTCCATCGGGACCATCATCGCCGATGATCGCGAGGCGCGAGCCCCAAATTGCTGCGGAGAACGGTCGCTGGACCTGAGGGCCTCTGATCTCGACTATCGACGTCAGGACGATGGGCGGAACCGAGCTGTACGTCTGCCGGTTGAAAACCTGGAGCAGGAAAAGCAATTGGAGAGGCATTATGCGACCACCGGTCTCTAAATGTTGAGTGCTTGGTCCCCGATGTTGAGTATTTGGTCCCCGCCGCATCGTATCGTTGCGTCGCTGTGCCTGGCTTTGATCGCCAGAGCCCATCGCAAACCGCCTTCGCAGCGACATTACTAAAACAGGCGACGACAAGTGAGGCTTGCGGCAACCCAGACCGGGCGGCGATTCGCTGATAGCGCACATGGGATCGAGCAAGAAGATCGTCCCGCGTGAGCGTCGCGAGTTCAGTGCGGACTTCAAGGCCGAGGCGGTACGGATGGTGGCGGAGCGCCGGGTGGCTGGCGTCTCGTTGACCCAGATCGGCCGGGCCCTCGACGTTCGTCCGGATCGGTTACGGGCGCGGGGCGAGGCAAACGGGACCGGCACGCTCCACCCCGGCGAAACGCCGGAGCCGCAGGTGCGGCGCCTGCGGCGCGAGGTCGCCACGCGCCAGAGAGTGCGAGGCGGTCGCGTCGAATCATGGTGACGTCACTCCGTTACGAGACCCCGAAGG
Organism: Gemmatimonadota bacterium; assembly: GCA_043769075.1. GTDB lineage: Bacteria > Gemmatimonadota > Gemmatimonadetes > Gemmatimonadales > GWC2-71-9 > SHZU01. The sequence goes on from JAYVJS010000610.1 coordinate 4,535, forward strand.
TTCTGCGATCGATTCCGGCTTACCGGGAGGAGCGTCTCGTCGGTGAGTTGAGCCACCAGGCCTTTGCCTTGCCGCCGAAACTTAGCGACATGGTCGAGATTCACGATGTGGGTTCGATGAATCCTGAGAAACTTGGTCGAGTCGAGCCGGGCTTCGAGCCGGTTGAGTGACAGGTGGAGGAGGTGACGGGTCGCCCCGACGTGAGCGGCCACGTAATCTCCCCGGGCTTCGAACCATGACACGCCGGCAACCGCCAGTGGAATGACCGACGCCCCCGATCGGACGAATAGGCGGGTTATCGGTCCGGTGCTCAGGGCTTCGCGGAGCCGGTCGAAGGTGGCGGGCCCAGCCGGCTCCCCGATGGCGGCCCTGACCCGTTCCAACGTGGCCTGGAGGCGTTCGGCGCCGAACGGTTTCAGCAGGTAGTCGAGTGCCCCGAGTTCGAATGCCGTGACGGCATGCTGAGCGTACGCGGTGGTGAACACGACGTAGGGATGGTGGCGCACCCGACTCAGCAATTCGAGGCCCGAGAACCCCGGCATTTCGATGTCAAGAAAGACCAACTCCGGCTTGAGAGTGTCGATGGCCTCGACGGCCGCCGGTCCACTGGCGGCCTCCCCGATGCAGGTGATCCAATCGACCGATGCCAGCATGTCGCGGAGGCCGGCCCGAGCCACCGATTCGTCGTCGACGATCAAAACCTTGAGCTTCACTCGTCGGGGTCTCTTGGCATCGACAACGAAACTGTAAATCCGCCGCCCGGGCTGGTGGAGATTTCGAGCCGTGCCTTGCCGTGGTACAGAACGCCCAATCGATCCTTGAGCCGAGCCAGTCCGGTGCCGCCACTTCGGTCCAACTGCTCCGGACTGGCCCCGCTGCCGTTGTCAGTCACGGTCACCGTGAGGGTCTCGGCCTCGACCCGGCCGGCAATCCCCACGATCGTTGGCTCGACCCGCGGCCCCGCCCCATGACGGACCGCATTCTCGACTAGGGTTTGCAGCGCGAACGAGGGAATCATCGCAACCGTGGCTTCGTCGGATAGATCAATCCGGACATCGAGCCGGTCACCGAACCGAATCCGCTCGATCGCCAGGTATCGCTCAACGAAAGCCGCCTCATCGCCGAGGGGGACCAGATCGCGGTCTTCATCGAGGGTGGTCCGAAGCAAGCCGGCCACCTGCTCGGCGGCGGCCGACGCCCGGACGGGGTCGCGGGGGATCAACTGGACCACGGTGTGCAACGCGTTGAAGACAAAATGCGGAGTCAGTTGGGCTCGGAGCGCGGCCAGCTGCGACCGGGCCGCCAGCGCT
>JAYVJS010000611.1:0-5987 GCA_043769075.1 Gemmatimonadota bacterium
CGGATACGTAACCAACTATAGGACAAAGCCTTATCCGGTTCGATCGGCGGTTGATTATGCGTCGGGAATCGGCACGACTTGCCAAAATACTGACTGAAAATGAGTCAATAAAAGATTGAGAGAATGATTTTGCGCCATTCGATCAAGCTTGACCGGGACGGGGCGCCCTTTTAGCTCTTAGGCCCGATGCCGTTTTCGACCTACACGAACTTCGACCGCGAGGAGTGGGCACCGCTCCGGTTCAACACCCCCCTCACCCTCACCGAAGCCGGTTTGGCCGAGTTGCGGGGGGTCAACGACCAGCTCTCGATCCGGGACGTCGAAGAGGTCTATCTCCCGCTGTCCCGCCTCCTCAACCTGCATGTCGCCGCGACCAGGGACCTAGCCAGGGTCGCCGACATCTTCCTCGGCAAGACGGCCGGCCGGAAACCCTACCTGATCGGCGTGGCGGGGAGCGTCGCCGTCGGAAAAAGCACCACCGCTCGCGTGATGCAAGCGCTCTTGGCCCGGTGGCCCGATCACCCCAAGGTCGAGTTGATTACCACCGACGGCTTCCTCTATCCCAACGCGGTGCTGGAAGCCCGGGGCTTGATGCAGCGGAAAGGTTTTCCGGAGAGCTACGACGCCCGCCGACTGGTCCAGTTTGTGGCCGACGTGAAGGCCGGGGTCGCCAGTGTTTCGGCCCCAGTGTACTCGCATCTAGTCTACGACATCGTCCCAGAAACCTTGGAAACCGTGCGGCAGCCGGACATTCTGATCATCGAGGGCCTCAATGTGCTCCAGGGTGCCGACGGCCGACTGGGCGACGGAGACCGGCCATTTGTGTCCGATTTCTTCGATTTTTCGATCTACGTTGATGCCGAAGAATCCCATATCCGCCAGTGGTTCCTCAACCGGTTCCTCCGACTCCGGGAGACCGCGTTTCGCGACCCCAAGTCGTTCTTTCGGCGTTACGCCGAGATGAGCGAAGCGGACGCGATCGCCTTTGCCAACCGGGTGTGGACGGAAATCAATGGGAAGAACCTCCGGGAAAACATCGAGCCAACCAAAGAACGGGCCCACTTGATCCTGGAAAAGGGCGCCGATCACAGTGTGACCCAAGTCCGGCTTCGACGTCTCTAGACGAAACCCAGGGGCCGGATGCCTCGTAAACCCCTTTTCACACCCGCCGTACCGACCTGAAAGGATTTCAATGCGTTCTCTCGATGTCGTCGCCATCCTGCTCACCGGGGCCCTCAGCGCCGCCATGGCCAGGCCTACCGAGGCCCAGACCGGCGCTGCCGCTACCGCTCCGGCGGCGATGGCGGCCAACCCGAAGTTCCTGGGCACCTGGGAAGGGCCCTTCACCACCGATGGGCCATCCGGCACCATGACCGTCACCGTCTCCAAAGACGGGGCGGCCTACAAGGCCGTGGCCGGTCTGGCCGGCCCGGACGTGCCCGCGGGGGGCGAGCCACGCGAGCTTACTTTCAGCGGCGACAAAGTATCCTGGAAGCAGGCCTACGGTGAGTACGATGTGATGTTCACCGCGACGCTCAGTGCTGACGGCGCCCAGGTGGCCGGGACGCTGGAAGCGAGTCAGGGGGGCAGTGTCGTCGCTGGCGGGAGTTATACGCTGACCAAGAAGTAGCCACTGCAGAAATTCTGGGGCGGGCTCTCACCCGCCCCAGAATTTTAGTGTTTGATTCGGTTGGTCTTCACCAAGATCGCGCCGGACTCGTGCCCGGCCCCATAGCGGCCTGAAGCATCGTTTCCGTTCATGTAGCGGATCTCCGCGATCTCGGCAATGCGAATGGTCTTGAGATCGTCGATTTCCTCCTGTTTGACGTCATCGATGTACACAACCGGCCCCGACTTCTTGGTGGCCTCATCCGCCAGCATCTGATCGCGATTCGAGTTCGCCGTTTGCGACGCGGCGTCGATCTGTCCGGCCGGATCGTCCTCGCTTCCGGTGTTCTTCGCGGCCGGCCGGCTCGCCCCGGAGCCGAAGGCCGCTGAGCCAATGCCACCCTTCGACCGACTGCTCTTGAGCCACTGAGGCCGGAGGAGTCGCACGGCGTCGTGCGCGGTCGAGAGGTCCTGCCGCTCGCTCATTTCCTCGACCGTGATCAGATACCGGTCCTTTTTCTGCGCCGCCACCGGGGCGCTCCCAACGGCCAACGCGATTCCAGCCACCATAACCGCCAACCCCAAACGCTTGCCCATCTCAGCCTCCTCCGCACTCTCGAGAGAACGTCTCCGCCGACCCTTTTAACGTACCCGCCGTGGCCCACTCGGGTCAATCACCTCGATCCGTTCGATCACGTCGCCTTCGATGATCCCGTCGACCACCGCCATTCCCGTCGTCACCCGCCCAAAGACCGTGTAATCAAAATCGAGCCGGAGGTTGTCGACCAAGTTCACAAAGAGCTGGGCATCGCCGGTGTTGCGGCCCCGGGTCGAGATTCCCAACGTGCCCCGTTCATGCGAGACCGCCCCGACTTCGTCGGCAAGGAACCGGGCGTCACCGAAAAACTCGTTGGCGTTTGGGCTCCCGCCCTGGATCACGAAGTTCGGTACGATCCGGTGCCAGGTCAACAAGTCGTAGTAACCCTGGCGGGCCAAGGCCACCACTCGGGCAACGGTAACCGGCGCCAGATCGGGCCGGAGGTCGATCTCGAAGAACCCGCCGCCCGACCCCGGGCTCAGTACCACCCGGAGTGAGGTCCCTGGCGGCACAGCCGGGTCCGGCGCACCGGCTGCAAGGGGGCGCGGGGCCGCCGGTTTGACGACCCCCCACTGCGCTAAGGTACCGGCCGTCCGAGCCGCGATGGCCGGGTCGAAGTCACTGAGGTACGGTTCGAGCGCCTCCGACACACTCCCATCACCCAACTCGGCCAGTCGCTCGAGGATGGCCATCCGCGGGTCCCGCGAGTTCTCCCGCTGCTCGGCGGTTATCCGACGAAGCGACGCCAGCAATGCCTTGACGGCACGGGGCTTATCCGGGGTGCCCTCGAGCAGCTGGGCAGCAGTCAGAACAAGTTGATAGTCGGTCCGGGACAGCTGGGCCCGGATCACCGAGTCGGTGGCATGGCCCCGGACCTTGAGCAGTCCGCCGATCGCGGCCTCTCGAACGTTGTCCTCGCGGTCCGCCGCGAACGACAACAGCCGGTCGGGATCGCCGATAATCGCGGCGGCCCGCGCCGCATAGGCCCGAACCTGCCAGGCCCGATCGGCCCCAAGACGGGTGAGGACCGTTGCCGCCCGAGTGGGCGCGATCTTGGCCAGGGCAACGAGCGCTCGGGCGCCGCGATGCCAACCGGCCAGGGTTTCGATCCGTCCTTGGGGAGAGCCCGCCAATGAGTCGACGATCCGCCACAACAGGTCGGCAGGCCCCACCGAGTCCGGACAGGCGTTGCCAAGCAAGTCGAGCGCCTCAAGGGCAACGTGGGCGGATTGGTCCTTGGTGGACCGGAGTACCGGACCGCAATCGGCGGCCTGGAAATACCGGCCATAGGTCCGAAGGGCCTCGAGCCGGATCATCGGATCGGGATCGGCCAAGGCACCGGTGATCAGGTCGCGCCGATCGGCGAACTCAGGCGGCGTTGCGGCCCACAGCACCCCGAGCCGACGCACCTCGGCATCGGGATCGCCGAGCGCCCGGCCGAGGGTCTCGACCGACCTCCGGCCAACCCGAATCAGGGTGGCGACCGCGGCGCGGCGGACTCGGGCGGCCGACTCGGGGGCAGTGCTGCTGGTGTAGCTGACGAACTTCTCCAGCCGCCCGAGGGCCACGGGACCGAATGGGGCCTGGCGACCGTTGACCCGCCCGAACGACTCCGCGCCGCGGACAATCTCGACCAGGTTGGCCGGCGTCGCCGCCTCGGTAAGCCACCGATCGAAGAGTGCCGCGGTCTTGGCGCTGCGAGCGGCGTTCCTGCCGGGCACCCGGCCCAACGCCCGCGCCAGTTCGGCTCCAGTGGGACGCCGGGCTCCGAGCGCAGTGCCGTCGGCCTCAGCTTGGAGGAGAGCCGCCACCAGGTCGGATGCCGCTGAGTCCTTGGCGATCTGGGCCAGGGCCCACGCCGCCTCGGCCCGAATCGCGGGGCTTGGATCTTTGAGGAAGGGGGCCACCCGACTGACCGCCGAGCCCCGCTCGGACCTACCTAACGCTCGGAGCTCCGCTACTCGGCACTCGGGGCTGGGAACTCGGCACTCGGGTGGAGGGGCGGGCTGGGCTTGGAGTAGCAGGACGAGGGCGATCATTGGATCCCGACCATACCTTTGACGGAGAAGCGGAGCCTGGGGGCATCGTAGCCGATCCCATCTTTGAAGACGAGGCGGACGTTACGGATGACGGCTGGGGTGGCGGACAGGTCGCCGTCGAGGATCACCAGGTCGGCTTGTTTGCCGACGGTGACGGTACCACGTTGGTTGATTTCACGAAGAACCTGAGCGCCGTTGGCCGACATGATTTTGACTGCGTCCACCGGACTGAAGCCGGCCTCCACGAGTAACTCGTAGTTCCGGTGATCGCCGTAGCCGGGAAGACTGCCGGTACCCCAGGGGTCGACCCCGGCGGCGAGGAGGCCACCGGCTTGAACCCACTTTCGCTCGAACTGCATCATTTTCTGGAACAGCCGAGGCGGGACGAATCCGTTGCCCTTATTGGTGGCTTCGAGTTCGGACAGGACGGCGGCCTGGGGCCCGGGGGCGATCATCTCGAGCGCTTCGGGCGTGACCTTGGCGCGGCCGGTGACAAATAGCTCATAGACCGAGAGTGTCGAGGTCAGGGCCACCTTCCGGGCCAGCAGTTCGCGGATGGTCGAGTCCACGGCCGGCGAGTCGACATCGACGTCGGCTTGGATCCGCATGTTCTTGGGTGAGCAGCGGTCGGGTTCCCGGTCGGGGACCCAATCGCTGTTGGTGATGAAACCGTGTTCGAGGTTGTCGATGCCCAAGGCGGCGGCTTCACGGAAGCTGACCGAACAGAGGTGACCGGTGACACCGATCTGGTGTTTGTGGGCTTCCTCGATGGCGGCACCTAACACGGCCCGGGTTACCCCGCCCGAGAACTTGAGCCAGGTGACCCCTTCACTGGCCAGGTAGGCCACCACCCGGCGGGCCTCCTCAGGTGTTTCAAGTCGGCGCTCGCGGCCGGGCCCGGGATCGGGACCGTCGAGGTAGGGGCCGCTCAGGTGCATCCGCGGTCCGGGGGCCAGGCCGCGGTCGATGTCGCGTTTGGTGTTCAACTCGTCATACGGCATCTGGGCGCCGGCAGTGCGCACCGTGGTGATGCCGCCGCCGAGATAGAGCCGGGGCGCGGAGACCGCCATCTGGGTTAGGCCGGCACTCGAAAAGAAATACTGGTGGGCGTGGAGATCGTAGAGGCCGGGGATCAGGGTCGTGCCCGTCAGATCATGGACCTTGGCCTCGGTCGGAATGGCGACCAGGGCGTCGTCGCCGACCGCGGTGATCCGGCCGCCGGTCAGGACCACCGTTTGGTCGGTGCGAACCGGGGCGCCGGTGCCGTCAATCAGCCGAACGTGCCGGAGGGCAATGACCGGGGCGTCCTCGACCACAAATTGCCGGGTCAGCGGCGACAGAGTCGGGCGCGATTGCGCGGCAATCGGTACGGTCAGAGCGGCCAGCAGGATCGAGGCTGGGCTCACAACAGGCATTCTCATGGACTAGAGAATACCCGCTAAACCACGGTTCCGCGATTCGGTGACTTCGATTTACGCCATCTTGACTGCGGCCGCCGACTCCAACCCAAGTTCCCGGACCGAAACTTCCCGCATTTCGATCTTTCGGATCTTGCCGGTGACCGTCATCGGAAATCCCTCGGAAAACCGGATGTAGCGGGGAATCTTGAAGGTGGCGATCTGGCCTTTGCAGAAGGCCCGGATCTCCTCCTCTGTCGCGGTGTGGCCGTCTTTCAGTTTGACCCAGGCGCACAGCTCCTCGCCGTACTTCTGGTCCGGCACGCCGATGATCTGAACGTCCTG
>JAYVJS010000612.1:0-2796 GCA_043769075.1 Gemmatimonadota bacterium
CAAGTCCGATCGATAGGCCTTAAACAAAAGAAGCGCCGGGATCCGTCCCGGCGCTTCCTTTGCTAATCGCGACAGCCTGGTTCAGGCTGGCGGCCGGCCTTCGCGGGGCCGCCGAGGGGCGTCGTGCCGCGGCTGGGACGGCGGCGGGGCGCTTTGCCGGGGCGGGTCAACCCGGGGCGGCGGATCGTTGCGGGGCCGATCGTTGCCCCGGGGGCGATCGTTCCGGGGTTGCTCCTGCCGCGGTTCCGCCCGGCGACCGTTGTCGCTCCCGCCGTCGTTAGCCCGACGGGCCGGCCGGTCACCGAAGTCCACTGGGCCGCGGGGGGTACCCCGATCTCGTTCCACGATCGGGCCGCGATCCTCGCTCGGCGGCGACCGCCGAGCCCGGGGCCGATCGTATTGGGGCCCATTGGGCGCCGTAACGTCTCCCGAGGGACGACCGCCGAGGCCCCGCTCACCGCTAACCCCGCGATCGGGATTGCGCGGCCGATAGTCGATCACCGGGCGGCGACCACCACCACCGAGTGAGCCGCCGCCGAACGAGCCCGACCGTCCGACCCCGTTGTTCGGGTTGTCGTTACCACGCCGGACGATGGTATAACCCCGGGGCCGACCTACGACGACCGGACCGCGGACTCGAGTACCAGGGTAGTAGTACCCGGTGTTGCGATAGCGCCAATCTCGGCCCAAGCCGCCATACCCGCCATAGCCGCCATACCCGTAACCGCCATACCCATAGCCGCCGCCATAGCCCCCGCCGTACCAACCGCCCACCGGATAGGCCCGGCATCCAAACAAGCTGGGCCGATTCCAGGAATCGCAGTAGTAGTCATCGTAGTAGCCGTACGGGCGGGGGTGCCACCAATTATTGGCCACCGTGGTGGCACCGTACCGATAGACCCGATAGTCGAGGATGTCGTAGTCAAACCCCCGGTTGCCGGCGATCCGCTGGACCATCTCGGTGATATCGGCTTCGGGATCCCGGGAGTTGTCGCTGATGGCGATCCGGTCGTAGTTCCAGTTACCGCCGGCCTCGATGTCCTCGAACCGAAGCTGGTCGGCGGAGACGAGAGCGTAGACTAGCCCGTCACCATCCTTGCCGACGATGAAGGACTCCCGGTCGCCCCGGCCTCGGACCTCGTACCGACGACCCCCGCGGACAAAGTTGTCTTCCCTTGGATCGACCGGGAACAGAACCCGAAGCCGCCCATCGGTATCGTAGTTGAAGACCATCAGATAGCCGTCGTCCCGGCTTTCGACCTGGACTTGGGCCCGCTCGCCTTCGCGGAACTGCCGGCTGTTGTTGATCCAGATTCGGATCGGGGGGGCCGCGTCGATCGAGGCTTTCGCCATCGGGATCGAGTCGTCGGCGGCAAGAACCGCCGTGGCCAACCAAAGAAGGGGCATCATGAGGAACCTCCGCGCAACGACCTCGTGGGGACTGGAACGAACGAACGACAACCATCCACTATCGAGTTTCGTGCCAATCCGAAAAAATGACCCAAGTCTTTTTACTGCAACATCTTACCAGAAATGACCAAGCCGTCTGAAGTGTCCTCGCCGGATGACACCTGCACCCAGATGGCGACAGTTGCTCTCAATATCGCCGTTATCCGTTGCGGTGCCAATACATCCGCATCTCCGTGATCTGGGACTCGGCCGTCTCGCAGAAAATCGCCCCCCGGGCCTCCACCCATTCCCCGGTCCGGCGGCGGCGGAACACGACCTTGAACTCCACGGCAAACCAAGGGCCCACCGCGTGAACCTCCCCCGTCGTCACAGCGATCTCTGACTGATTGTAAGGGACGTCAGCCCAATACCGGCGAATGGCATCCCGGCCGATGAGCGGGACGGCAAAGGGAGTCTCAATAAAGGTGGCTTCCTCACTGAAAACCGAGAGAATCCGCTCGAGGTCGGCTTTAGACCAGCCTTTGGCGAAGGTATCGATGAGCTCACGGGCGCTTGGCAGAGATTCGATCATGGGTGAATATTAGCTCGGCACTCGGCGGCTCGGGACTCGGCACACGCAACGATTGGGGGGACGGTGGTTGAACGGGGTTCGATTCTGGCGATGCTGGGAGACTCGGCGGGGCGGTTTGTGGGGGCGTTTCGAGAGGTGACCGGAGAGCAGTTCCACTTCAAGCCGGCGCCGAATCGGTGGTCGATTGCCGAGACGGTGGAGCATGTGGTCGTGGTGGAGACGGGGTCAGGGAAGCTGATCCGGGGGAAGCTGGTTCGGGAGGCGCCGGCACCTGAGGTGCTGGCGGCGACGGTGGGTGCCGAGGACCGGGTGGATGGGCGGCTCTTGGTGCGGGATCGGCTGTTTCCAGCCCCGGAGTTCGTGATGCCGACGGGCCGGTGGAGCACCCCGGAGGAAATGATCGCGGTGTTCGAGGAGAGCCGTCGGGCGACGATCGACTTTATTGCGACGACGGAACTCGACTTGACGCAATTCGCCGCGCCGCATCCGACGTTGGGGCCGCTCAATGGGCTCCAATGGGCCTATTTCTTGGTCCGGCACTGCGTCCGGCACATCGATCAGATCGACGAGCTCAAGGCGGCGCCTGGGGACCCGAGGTAAAGGTCTCGAAGAAACCGAAACCGGAATCGGCGACGGTGGCACCGAGCAGGCGGCCGCGGGCGGTGAACCGGCCCCGGATCTGGAGAAACGAAAGCCGGGCCGCGCCGGTGCCGATGGGAGTGGTTTGGGTGTTTTTGACCGTGACGTCGAGCCGGAGCGTGTCGGGCTCTCGCACGGCCACCAGGGAAAACGCCCCGTTCCGGTAGTCGATCGAG
>JAYVJS010000613.1:0-5921 GCA_043769075.1 Gemmatimonadota bacterium
GCCCTAGAGGTCCCGGTGATCGGCAATGGCGACATCGAGACACCGGAAGACGCGGTCCGGATGCGGAGCCACACCGGGTGCGCCGCCATCATGATCGGGCGGGGGTCGTTCGGCAATCCGTGGATCTTTCGGGAGAGCCGCGCCCTCCTTGATGGGACCCCTCGACCGGCCCATCCCCAGCCGGCGGAGCGGTTCGCTGTGGCGCTGGAGCACGCGGCATTGGCGCTTCGCCTCCAGGGCGACAATCGCAAGACGGTGATGGAGTTCCGAAAGCACCTCGGGTGGTACGCCAAGGGTTTGCCCCAGGCGAGTGCGCTTCGAGAACGGTTGTTTCATGTCGAGAGTATGGCGGCGGCGGAAGCGATCTTCCGGGAGTACCTCGAGACCAGACCGGTCGTCGTGTGAAGGAGCGGCTCGCTCTGGTGCTGCAGGCGGTCGCGGAGGGCTCACTGAGCCCGGCCGCGGCCCTTGAGAGTCTCCGCCACTTTCCGGCTGAGGATATTGGACTCGCCAAGGTCGACCACCATCGAAGTCTGCGCTATGGCCACCCCGAGGTCGTCCTCGCCAGCCACAAGACGGTGGATCAGCTCGTCGCCATCACCGAACGGCTGGCGGCCGCCAGCGGGACGTTTCTCTGTACCCGGGTCACTCCTGAGCAGGCCCAGGCCCTGGCGGTTCGGTTCCCCCCGGTGCGACTCCACCCGGAAGCTCGGACGGCCTGGCTGCCGTCCGGTGCTCCCCGGCAATCGTTAGGTACCGTGGCGGTGGTCACCGCGGGTACCAGTGATATCCCGGTCGCTGAGGAGGCCGCGGTCGTGGCGGAAGCTTTCGGAGCCGAGGTGATTCGTGTCTTTGATGCTGGCGTGGCCGGGCTCCATCGCATCCTGTCGGCTCAACCAGAGGTCGATCGAGCCGACGTCGTGATTGTGGTTGCGGGGATGGAAGGTGCGCTGCCGAGTGTGGTGGGTGGCCTCACCGGCAGGCCGGTGATCGCCGTTCCCACGAGTGTCGGGTATGGTGCCTCCTTCAATGGCCTGGCGGCGTTGCTCGGGATGCTCAATTCCTGCGCGGAGGGGGTGACGGTTGTCAATATCGACAACGGGTTCGGAGCGGCGGCGGCCGCCGCCCGGATTCTTCGCCTTGGGCGAAAGGAATAGCGGTGCGCCAAACAGTTATTCAGAACGATCCGCCTGGGCTGACCTGGATCGACGTGGTGGCACCTCTGCCCGAGGAACTGGCGGCGGTTGGGAAAGAATACGGCTTCCACCAGATGTCGGTCGAGGACTGCCTTGATCAATGGCACCTCCCGAAGTATGAACGGATCGGAGACACGACCTTCGTAATCTTGCGCGTCTTTGACCCGGCCTGTTCGCCGAAGGCGTCGAGTGTCCAGGAGACGACCCGGAAAATCGCGGTGTTTTATCGGCCTGGACTGGTGGTCACGGTGCACCGAGCCGATCTCGCCGTGGTCCAGGCCACCCGGGCCCGGTTTGGGAACGCCGGTGGCGAGCCCTGCACGGAGACGCTGATTCTCGGCGCGCTGTTCAACGGGGCCTTGGATTCATTCGACGCTCCGATGGATCAGGCCGAGGACGTCGCCGCCGAGTTCGAGGATGCCTTGCTCGACGATACCCGACACTCCCCGGACCTGACCGCGATTCACAGCCTGAAGCGGCGGGTTAACGTCATCAAGCGGCTGCTCTGGCAAACCAATACCGTGGCCCAGCGGCTCGTTCCCCCGCAAGAAAGGGCCGGGGCCGTGTTTCAGGACGTTAAGGAGAATGCCGAGCGAGACTACTTCTACGCCGATCAGTTGCTCGAAGAGATCAACAATCTTTTAGGAATTCATGTCGCTCTGTCGAGCCATCGGACCAATGAGGTGATGCGGGTGCTAACGGTCTTTTCGGCCTTTTTCCTACCGCTCACCTTTATCGTGGGGGTCTATGGGATGAACTTCCACTACATGCCTGAACTCGAACGTCGATGGGGGTATCCGGCTGTCGTTGGGCTGATGCTGGTCGTTTGCGCCGCGATTGCCTTGTGGTTCCGCCGTCGAGGGTGGCTCGGTCCCCGTCAGCTCGAAGGGTAACTCTTTGTTGGGTAATGACTTACCACACTCTGGCCGAAATCGCTCCGCTTGTCTGCGGCCCCCAAGACCGTTATAGTAGGGGGTCCCGGGGGGCGACTGGCTTCGACGGGTCAGGTGAATGTGGAGACGCGTGCCCAGGCCCAGGTCCTGGTAAAAACTTGGAAAACATTATCTGCCAACTCTAACTTGGCATTGGCTGCGTAAGCTGAGCTAACGCTCGCTTACCGCACCAACCGGAGAAAGGAGCCCTGCCTGGGGCGCCTCAACCGGAACGAAAAACCAGGCTGGCTCGTGGCGGCGTCCTCCCGTCCCGGGTAAGAAAACGAGGGCTCGGTTTGACGAAGGATGGCCGGTAGCCGGCGTCGAACTAGCGCGCGAAGATCGGCCTACGCACGTAGTGGCTTTGCTGGATTCTGATTCGGACCAGGGTTCGATTCCCTGCGCCTCCATGAACAGCGAACGGGCACCCTGTCACTTGGGTGCCCGTTTGTTGTTTCCGACCCGCCCAATCACTATGTCACAATTCCAATATGAAGAAGGAGTTCGCCTAATCTGTCAGGCTGTAATGCCTTACATGGCTAACTCTTAACTGCCAATCATTGAGAGCGCCGCAAAGGCTCGCTCGGCCCCATCCAAGGCAGCCGCCGGCGACGTTGCAAGGCAGTTGATATGGCCCATTTTTCGGCCGGGCCGGGCGGTCTTCTTCCCGTAAAGGTGGAGGCGAGTCCCACTGACGGCCAAGGCGTTCGCCCAGTTGGGTTGGCCGCTGGCCCAGTGGTCACCCAATAGGTTGATCATACAGACGGGCGAGAGCAACGTCGGGTTGCCAAGCGGCAAGCCGGTGAGGCACCGGACCTGTTGCTCGAACTGGTCGACGCCACAGGCGTCCATCGTATAGTGCCCAGAATTGTGGGGCCGCGGGGCCAGCTCGTTCACGAAGATTTGGCCGCCGTCGGCCACGAACATTTCGACCCCGAGAACGCCGACATACTTGAGACGGTCGGCGACGGCGATGGCGGTGTCGCGGGCCCGGTCGGCCAAGCCGACGGCGATCCTAGCAGGCACCACGGTCGTGTGAAGGATCCCACCAATGTGGACGTTCTCGCCGACCGGAAACGGCGCCACTTCTCCGTCATGACCCCGGGCCAGCACGACGGAGATTTCCCGTTCGAGGTCGAGGCGCCGTTCCAGGACACAAGGGACCGAGCCGAATCGCTCGAAGGCGCTGGCAGCCTCGTGGTAATGATTCACGACCGCCTGGCCCTTCCCATCGTACCCGAGCCGGCTCGTCTTGAGGATGGCCGGCGCCCCGATTCGTCCCCAGGCGCGTTGAAGGTCCTCGGCAGACCGAACCGGGTCGAAATCGGCGGTCGCTAGGCCCGCAGTTCGGAGAAAGATCTTTTCGGTGATCCGATCCTGGGCAATGGCGACGGCCGAGGCTTCTGGTCGGCAGATGGTGTGCTCGGCCAGGTAGGCTAGGGCGTTGGCCGGGACGTTCTCGAATTCGGTCGTGACCGCCGAGGCGGACCGGGCTAATTCCTCGAGCGCCGCAGGATCATCATACGCCGCGCGGAGGTGCCGGGTCGCGACCGCACCAGCCGGGGACAAGGGGTCGGGTTCGAGCACGACGACTTCGTATCCCATGTCGCGGGCTCGGAGCGTGAACATTCGGCCGAGCTGCCCACCCCCAAGCAGGCCGAGGGCTGCTCCGGGGGGGATCACTTGGGGGGCGGAAGTGTCGACGCGAGGACGGCCGCCTCTTGGGCCTTCCGGAACGCGTCGAGTTGCTGCCCGAGGGCCGGGTCGGTGCGGGCCACCATCGCCACCGCAAACAGCCCCGCGTTGTGGGCGCCGGCTTCTCCGATGGCGAACGTGGCGACCGGGATGCCAGCCGGCATCTGAACGATGGAGAGCAGGGAATCGAGGCCTTGGAGGTGCTTGGTAGGGACCGGAACGCCTAACACCGGGATCGTCGTTTTGGCCGCGAGCATCCCGGGAAGGTGGGCGGCTCCTCCGGCGCCCGCGATAATGCACTGGAGCCCCCGGCCAGCCGCTTGCTCGGCATACTGGAACAGCAGATCGGGCGTCCGATGGGCCGACACCACCCGGGTTTCGTGAGCCACCCCGAAGTCGGTGAGTCGCTTGGCGGCGTGCTGGAGAATGTCCCAATCGGAGCTTGATCCCATGACGATCCCGACCAGCGGTACCTTGGCGTTCACAAAGTACCCCGAGTCCGGTCCATGGTGCCGCGCTCGGCCAGGGCGGCCTGGGCGGCGGCCAGTCGGGCGATCGGAACCCGAAACGGCGAACAGGAGACATAGTTCATCTTCTGGGCTTCGCAGAACGCCACCGCTTTGGGTTCACCGCCATGCTCTCCGCAAATGCCGATCTTGAGGTCCTGGCGGGTGCTCCGGCCGAGTTGGACGGCCATACTCATCAGTTTCCCGACCCCGGCCAGGTCGAGCTCTTGGAAGGGGTCAGCTTCCAAAATGCCGCGCTCGACATATGAGGGTAGGAACACGCCCGCGTCATCGCGGGAGAGGCCCCACGTTGTCTGGGTGAGGTCGTTGGTCCCGAACGAAAAGAACTGGGCTTCCCGGGCGATTTCGTCGGCGGTCAGGGCGGCCCGGGGCAGCTCGATCATCGTGCCTAACAGGTATGGCACCGTAATCTGGCGCTCCTGGAACACCTCCTCCGCCACTTGTCGAACGATCAGCGCCTGCTTTCGAAACTCGATCACATGCGCCACCAACGGGATCATGACTTCGGGCTGGACTCGGCCCTTTCGTTGGGCGACCGTGCAGGCGGCCTCGAAGATGGCCCTCGCCTGCATCGCGGTGATCTCGGGGTGCATGATGCCGAGCCGGCATCCGCGGAGCCCAAGCATCGGGTTCACTTCGCTCAGATTGTCGATGATTCGCTGGACGTCCTTGACGGTTTTGCCGAGCTGCCCGGCTAACGCGGCGATCTCGGCCGCTTCGTTCGGGAGGAACTCGTGGAGCGGCGGATCGAGCAGCCGGATCGTGACGGGGTAGCCCTCCATCGCCCGGAAAATTCCCTCAAAGTCGGCCCGTTGCATCGGGAGGAGTTTGGCAAGCGCTTTCCGACGGCCGGCTTCGTCTTCCGCCAAGATCATTTCGCGCATGGCGGGCAATCGTTCGCCTTCGAAAAACATGTGCTCCGTGCGGCACAGTCCAATGCCCTCGGCGCCGAAGTCGCGACCCCGATGGGCGTCGGCGGGGGTGTCGGCGTTGACCCGGATTCGGAGGTGCCGCATCGTATCGGCCCACGCCATGAGTTGGTTGAAGTGCTCGCTCAAGATCGGGGCGATGAGCTTGCTTTGGCCGGCGAATACTTTGCCGGTGCTGCCATCGACGGTGATCCATTCACCGGCGGCCACGGTTCGCCCGCGGACCTTCAGGATCCCAGCCACTTCGTCGACCTCGATGTCCTGTGCCCCGGCGACGCATGGCTTGCCCATCCCGCGGGCCACCACAGCGGCGTGCGAGGTCATTCCACCCCGGGCCGTCAGGATCGCTCGCGCGACGACCATACCATGAAAATCCTCGGGGCTGGTCTCTCGACGGACCAAGATCACCGCCTCGCCTTTTTTTGCCAGGACCTCAGCTTGGTCGGCGGTAAACACCACGGTCCCACTGGCGGCACCCGGGGATGCCGGCAATCCGGTGGTCAGGTGGTCCAAGTGGGCGCTCGCGTCGATCGTAGGGTGGAGCAGCTGATTGAGGTCGTTCGGCGGAATCCGAGCGACGGCTTCTTCTTCCGAGATGGCTCCTTCCCCAACCATTTCGACGGCGATCCGGACGGCAGCCTG
>JAYVJS010000614.1:0-2137 GCA_043769075.1 Gemmatimonadota bacterium
GGTTCGAACGATTCTACCGGCAAAACGGAACCCTCGACCAGAAACGCGATGTCTTTTCCACCGACGCCCTGGTCACCTACTTGATCCATCCGGGCCAGAGCGTCCAGGTGGGTTGGTCGACCCTGGCCAATGGCGATCTCGACCTCCCGCTCCGGACCGTGGCCCGGGGCGGCGTGGCCAAGGTGACTTATCTCTGGCGCTTCTGAGTCACGCTGATGTACCGTCCGACTCGGGCTGACTACCGATCCCTCCTCGACCTCGCCATCCCGCTCGCCGCGGTCCAGGTTGGCCTGATGCTGATGGGCGTCGTCGACGCGGCCATGCTCGGCCGGGTGTCGGCTGACGCGCTCGCGGCGGCCTCGGTGGCCGGGATCTGGTTCTTTGCCATGAGTACGATCGGGATGGGCTGCCTCACGGCACTCGACCCGGTCATTTCCCAAGCCTTCGGGGCTAAGGATCACGCCGGCATGGCGCGAGGGGTCCAACGGGGCATTCTGATCACCGTCATCGTCACCATTCCGACCATGCTCGCGATGCTGCCGATCGAAGCGGTCCTTCGGCTCACCGGGCAGCCGGCCGCGGTGATTCCCCTGGCCGGTGACTACCTCCGGACCGTCCTGCCCAGCATCCTCCCGTACTTCGCCTTCATGATGATCCGGGAGGTGCTCCAGTCGTTAGGCAGCCTCCGGACGCTTTTGGTGATCATTGGGCTGGCCAATCTGCTCAACCTGGTCCTCAATTGGGCCTTGATCTTTGGACATTGGGGCGCCCCGCCAATGGGCGTAGTCGGTGCCGCGTTGGCCACCAGCATCAGCCGGTGGACCATGCTCGGGGTTACCGTCCTGGCCTCGTGGCGGTTCCTCAAGCCCTATGTAGTGCCCTGGCGGCCGGAGGTATGGGAACCGGCGCCGCTCCGCCGGATGTTCGGGATCGGCCTTCCGATCGGGTTTCAAATTTTGTTCGAATACGGCGTCTTCGGCGGGGTGGGCCTCTTGATGGGCCAAATCGGGAGCCAGGCCGTCGCCGGCCATCAGGTGGCCCTCAACATGGCGGCCATCACCTTCATGGTGCCGTTCGGGATCGGGACCGCGGCCTCGGTTTTGGTGGGACGGGCGGTTGGGGGCGGCCGGCCCGATGAGGCCCGGCGGATTTCGACCGCGGCTCTGGTGGTTGGGGCCGGGTTCATGACCCTGACCGCTTCGGTCTTTTTGGGGTTCCCGGGCGTGCTGGCCCGGGCCTATTCGCCCGACCCGGCGGTCCTCGGGGTTGCGGTCGGACTGGTGCCCCTGGCCGGTCTGTTTCAGGTCTTTGACGGGACCCAAGTGGTGGCCATGGGGGTGCTCCGGGGCATCGGGGACACCCGGATCCCGGTCCTGGTGAACTTGGGCGGCTACTATCTGATCGGGCTCCCGATCAGCCTGTGGCTCGGCTTTCGGCAGGGCTGGGGGCCGCCGGGGCTTTGGTGGGGATTGGTGGCCGGCCTGGTGGTGGTGGCCTCGGTCCTGGTCTGGCGGGTCCGCCACCAATTCAGCCGAACGCTGGACCGGCTCGCCATCGACCGGCCGGGGCCGCCAGGCTAAATTGCCGGGGTCAACCCCAAATGTGGAGCCCATCAAATGGCCACCCAAGTCATGCCCGAAACAGTGACCGACGCCTTCCCGATCAACGGAACCGACTATATCGAGTTTTTCGTCGGGAACGCCAAGCAATGCTCGATCTTCTACCGGGCGGCTTTCGGCTTCAACCTGGTCGGCTACCGCGGGCCCGAAACCGGCGTGCGCGACCGCGCCAGCTACCTCCTCCAACAAGACAAGCTCCGGTTCGTCCTGACCTCACCCCTCGGCCCCGAAGGCGAGATCGCGGCGCACGTTGCGAAGCATGGTGACGGCGTCCGTGACTTGGCCTTCTGGGTCGACGACGCCCGGTTGGCGTACGCCACCGCCATGGAACGGGGCGCCGAGTCGGTCCACGGGCCCCAGGTCATGAAGGACGACCACGGCGAGATCGTGATCGCCGCCATCAAGACCTATGGCGACACGATCCACTCTCTGGTCGAGCGGAAGAACTATCGGGGCCCGTTCATGCCGGGCTTCGTCGAGGTCTCCTCCCCGATGAAGGGGACGAGCACCGGTATCCA
>JAYVJS010000615.1:0-5930 GCA_043769075.1 Gemmatimonadota bacterium
CCCGTACTCGTCCATCCGCTGCTTCGGCACCGAGTAGCGTTTGGCCACCGTCTCGGCCGTCTGAAGCATCGGCCAGTAGAGCTCGGGCTTGTGCTCGGCAATCCAGCTGTCGGCAATCATGTGGGTATTCACCTCCTGCTGCACGCAGGAAATGCTTTCGACCCCGCCGGCCACGTAGACGTCGCCCTCGCCGGCCATGATCCGCTGCGAGGCCAACGCGATGGTCTGGAGCCCGCTCGAACAAAACCGATTGACCGTCATCCCGGCCACCGTCACCGGCAGGCCGGCCCGGATCGCGCACTGGCGAGCGATGTTGACGCCGGTGGCCCCTTCCGGATTGGCGCACCCCATCAGCACGTCCTCGACCAGCCCCGGATCGATCCCAGCACGGTCGAGGGCGGCCTTGACCACATGGCCGCCGAGGGTAGCCCCGTGGGTCATATTGAAAGCGCCCTTCCAACTCTTGGTGAGCGGAGTGCGGGCGGTCGAAACAATCACAGCGCGGCTCATGGATTCATTCCTCTCAGGTAAAGCGCTTGCCGTCGGCCACCAGCTTCGCGAGCAGCGGCGCCGGTTGCCAGAAGGCGGCATCGTCATGGGGGTTTTGGGCAAACCGCTTCATTGTTTCCGCCACATTGAACAGCCCCTGGCTGTCGGCGTAACAGAGCGGCCCGCCTCGATGGATCGGAAAGCCATAGCCGGTCAAGTAGACGATGTCGACATCGCTCGCTTTGTTGGCAATGCCCTCCTCGAGCAACCGGGCGGCTTCATTGACCAACGCATAGACCAGCCGGTGCACGATCTCCTCGTCGGTAATCTTCCGCGGCGTGATCCCGTTTGCCTTCCGGTAATCTGCAATGATCTGGTCAACCACCGGGGACGGGATCGCGTCGCGCTGGCCCGGCTTGTAGTCGTACCAGCCGGCCCCGGTCTTCTGGCCGAACCGCCCGACCTCGCAGACCAAATCCGCGATCTTGCTGTACTTCATCTTGGGATACTCGACGTACCGCCGCTTCCGGATCGCCCACCCGATATCGTTACCGGCCAGATCGCTCATCCGGAAGACCCCCATGGCGAATCCGAACTTCTCGAGCGCCCAGTCGACCTGCGACGGCGTGGCGCCTTCGTCCAGCAGGAAACCGGCCTGCCTGAAGTAGTGCTCCACCATCCGGTTGCCGATGAACCCGTCGCAGACCCCCGCCACCACCGCCGTCTTCTTGATCGTCTTGGCCATGCCCATGACCGTCGCGAGCACATCCTTCGCCGTGGCCGAACCCCGGACCACCTCGAGCAGCTTCATCACATTGGCCGGACTGAAGAAATGGAGACCGAGGACGTCGGCCGGCCGCTTAGTAAAGGACCCGATCTTGTTGAGATCGAGGGTCGAGGTATTGCTGGCAAGAATGGCCCCCGGCTTGGCGACCTGATCGAGCTTCTTGAAGACGGCCTCTTTGACTCCCATGTCCTCGAACACGGCCTCGATGATCAAATCGGCATTCTTGAGATCGTCATAACTGAGAGTCGGCTTGAGCAGGCTCATCCGCTGCTCGTACTTGGCCGGCTCGAGTTTGCCCTTCTTGACCTGGCCCTCGTAGTTCTTCCGGATCACGCCGAGCCCGCGGTCGAGGGCTTCCTGGCCGGTTTCGAGAATGGTGACTGGAATGCCGGCGTTCAAGAAGTTCATCGAGATCCCGCCACCCATCGTGCCGGCCCCGATCACACCCACCGACGCGATGGTCCGAACCGGAGTGCCCTCCGGAACATCGGGAATCTTGCTCGCGGCCCGCTCGGCAAAGAACCCATGCCGGAGCGCGGCCGATTCCGGCGTCGTGTAGAGTGCTTCGAACAACTCCCGTTCCCGTGCCATCCCCGCCTCAAACGGCAATTTGACGGCGGCCTCGACGGCGTCGACGCACTTGGCGGGCGCTGGGAAATTCTTGGCCATCGCCTTGACCGTGTTGCGGGCAAACTGGAAGTAAGCGTCGGCGTTGGGATACTTGGCCGGCAAATCACGGACCCGGGGAAGTGCGGCTCCGCCGGCGTGCTTGGTTCCCATCTCGGCGGCAAACGCCAAAGCCCCGGTCATCAGGTCGCCGTCGATGATCTTGTCGAACAGTTTCTGCCCCGGCAGCTTGGCCAACATTTCGCTCTTCACCGGCTCGCCGCTCACGATCAAATTGAGAGCGGTTTCGACCCCTAAGACGCGGGGCAGCCGCTGGGTCCCCCCTGCCCCGGGCAACAACCCGAGCTTGACCTCAGGCAGGGCGATGCTCGCACCCGGCGCCGCGACCCGATAGTGACAGGCCAGGGCCAGTTCGAGCCCACCCCCCATAGCCACCGAGTGAATCGCCGCAACCACCGGCTTCCGGCACCCCTCCACCAGCCGGACCAAGCTGTTCAGGTTGGGCTCGGCCAGGGCGTTCGGGGTTCCGAATTCCTTGATGTCGGCCCCACCGGAAAAAGCCTTTCCGGCCCCAGTGAGGACGACCGCCGCGACCGATCCGTCGGCCTCGGCCCGGTCGATCCCGGCCGCGACCGCGGTTCGGGTCGCCAGGCTCAGCCCATTGACGGGTGGGTTGTTTAGCGTGATGACGGCAATGCCGCCCCGGACCTCGTAGGAGGCGCTCATGGTTCCTTATCCTTGCATTTCGAGTCAGTCAGAGGTGGAAAATAACTCGGGAGGCGCGGTCTACCTACTGTCGGAGCACGTAGTCGTTCTAGCGTCGGATGTTGCGGGCGGCCCCCAGCAACGCCATCGGGAGGAAACTCTTGACCCAACGGAATGCGATGGAACTGAGGGGCAGGGTTCCAACCCGCCGGGCTTCGCCCCACCGTCGGCGCGCTTCCCAGGTGTCGCCGGCGAGGTACAAGGAATCCCCAAACTCCAGCAGTTGGGCCGCCTCACTGGCGTCGAAGGCCGCGCCGAACCCGGGGCGGACCCGCGCTCGGTGTTTGCGAAGGACCTGAAGGTGGCCATCGTTCAGGCCCCGCCAGTCCGTGGTCGCCTGGGCTTGATGGATCCGGTAGTCGGCCACGACGCTATCGGCGGCCGCGATCGGATAGTCGCGAGCGACCGTGAGCCAGAGATCGTAGTCCTCGCAGAACCGTACCTCCGGCGGGAAACCGCCGCACCGGTCGAACACATCGCGACGAATCATCACGGTTGCCGGCGGACCCATCTGGCAGCCCCGGATCATTGCCGGATAAATGTTACCGGATTCGAATCGGCCGGGATGGACCCGGTCGAGCGCGGCCCCGTTGGCGTCGATGTATCCGAGCCGACCGGCCGCCCAGACGAAATCGGGGTGTTCGCGTAGGGCCCGGCGCAACGTTGCCAACGCCGTGGGGCGGAGGAGATCGTCGTCGTCGAGAAACACCAGCCAGTTGCCTCGGGCGACCTCCGCCCCCCGGTTCCTGGCCGCGCTCGGCCCCCGACCCGGGCCGGCAACAACGGCCGCGATTCGAACCCCCTCGAGTGTTGCGGCCAGGTCGAGGGCTGCCCCGTCGTTGACGATGATGATCTCCCAATCAGGGTCGTTCTGGGTGACGACCGAGCGGACGGCGCTGCCGAGATATTCGAGGCGCCCGTGCACCGGAATGATCACGCTGATCAGCTCGGCGGTCATCGCCGGGCCGCGAGCCCGTGGAGTCGGCCGAGTCGGTTGAAGGCTCCACCAAGTCCGTGGGCGGAGGCGGGCCAGTCGCCGACCCGGGCAGCCCGGAGGCAGTCTCCAATGCAGCGAAGCAGCTCCTTGGGGATGAACAGCGGAACTCCGAACAGTCGGCGGCGTCCGCCCGGAGCACCGGAGAACCCCGACCCGTAGCCTTCCCAATACCTCCGGCGAAGCAGATAGGTGAGCGCCAAGCGTTCGGGCTCGACCGGATGGCGAATCACGGCGTCGGGTACGTAGCCCAGAGCGACACCCGCGGCGCGAAGCCGAGCGAAGAACTCGGTATCCTCACCGCCGATGAGTCGAGCACCGCGGTGACCCAACTGACCCGAAAACGGGTCGCCCTCAGACAGCACACTCCGATGGACCGCCATGTTGCAGCCCACTGGAGTTGGATCGAGGTCTCCCAATCGACGGGGGCCGCCCGGCAGTCCATATGAGACGAAAGCGATTCGCTCGAGTAGTGGTCCCTCCGTCGCCACCCACCGAGGCAATGATGCCGGCCACACCGGGACGACTTGCCCCCCGCCGGCTCGGACGCCGAGCGCCTCCAGTCCGGCCGAGAGCCGGACCGCCCAGCCAGGATCCACCCCAACGTCGTCGTCGGTAAAGAAGATCCAATCGCCGAGGGCCTCGCGGAGCCCTCGGTTCCTCGCGTGGGACTGACCTAGGCGATCCTCCCTGACATACCGCACCGGGTGGGGGCCTACGTGAGAGACGGGAGCCACCCGATCGCGGGTGCCGTCGCTACTCTGGTTGTCAACCACCACAATTTCCAACCCGGTGGGTACCGGGGTCAGATGGCCGAGAGCCTCGAGGGTCCGAACCAGCGACTCACACCGATTGTGGGTGCAGACGACGATGGAGATCACCCTCTCGAGCCCAACTTCAGGTTGGCTTACCCGGCCCACCGGACCGTAGCAACCCGCGACGGATGTCAAGAATCGGCCGAGGCACGAAGGTGGCGAGCCATCCCTTGAGCGCAGCCAGCGAAGCCTGCTCGTGTAGGAGGACGCGGTAGCACTGGCGCGCCGCGGGGCGATCCCGGTTCCACAGGAAGGTTCGAGCGGCCGATTCCAGGATCCGACGTCGCATGGCGCCGATGGCGGCCAGGTCCAAGCTGGCCTCCTCACCAATCAACGCGGCGTTTGCCAGCTGGGCCGCGAGAACCTCGGACCGGCGACCCGAGAGATGCCCTGGAGCCGGCGTATACAACACCAGCCGGTCCGGACAGGTGGCGATTGGCCAACCCGCCAATGCCAGACGGAGCCAGAGGTTGTAATCCTCGACCGCGATCAGCGAGGGGGACTCATCGAAGCCCCCGACGGCCGCCAGGGCCGAGCGCCGAATTACGGCCGAGGAGGCGATGATCCGGTTCTGCTCCCACAGCTCGCTGAAGGTCAAAACCGGCAAGGCGCGGCCGTCGTAAGCGGTCGACAAGGCGTGGACGAGGCCGACGGTCGGGTTGTTGAGCCAGGGAAGTTGTCGTTCAAGTTTGTGGGGGAGCCAGGCGTCGTCGGCGTCGAGGAGCGCGATCCAATCGCCGCTAGCGGCCCTGATCCCAGTATTCCGGGCAGCCCCGGGCCCGCCGTTCTGCGGGCGCCGGAGCAGCTTTACAGAAGTCGCGTACGAGGCGACAACTTCCGCCGTCTGGTCGGTCGACCCATCATCGATAACCAGGACCTCGGTGGGCGGGATGGACTGCTTCAACGCACTCTCGATTGCCCGCCCGACAACCGCGGCGGCATTAAAGGCGGGAATTACGGCGCTGATCGTGGGCGGGGGGCCTGGTTGGCCAGCATCGATCTGCATCTATGGCGACCGATCGTCAACGGTGGACGCAATTCGTTCCTGTCGGCCCTAGTTGACGGCTCGCCCAAGACCAGGGTCGGTCAGTCACTCCTAGCCCCGCTCGCTCCGGAATGGGGCAGAAAAGGTACCGGCCGCCGAAGTGACTGTCAATTGACCCGAGGCTGGCGGCGGGTGGGCGGCGGCGATATGTTCGGATCATCTGATGAGTCCGAGGGGTGGCTGGAACCGGACCCAATCTCCCACCGAACCCGGTGAGTTCCCTCGGCGACAACGTCGGTCTCGCGTCTCTGCCCCAACGACTCCTGAAAGTAGCACCCCATGAGCCGCGAGTACCGACTGAAGGTTCGGCTGCTGAAAACGATGCGCGGCAATTTGCTGTGGCGCCGATGGAAGCATTTTCGAGGCTATACCGTGGGTTCGTACAGCGATTTGGCTGGGTATATCCAA
>JAYVJS010000616.1:0-2147 GCA_043769075.1 Gemmatimonadota bacterium
GCGGACTTCCATCGCAACCTGATCGCGGGGGGCATTTTCCTATACCCGGCCGATACCAAGAACCCCAATGGCAAACTCCGACTGACCTACGAGGCCAACCCAATGGCGATGCTTGCCGAGCAGGCCGGCGGGGCCGCCACTGACGGGCACCGCCGGATCCTCGGAATCCAGCCCGAAGCGCTACACCAGCGGGTCCCCCTCGTGATCGGGTCCAAGCGGGACGTCGAGTTCGTCGCCGCGATCCTCGCGGAGACTGAGTCCGCCTCGTGACCAGCGGGAATCCGAGTCTGGTCCCGTCAAAGGCGCTGGCCGGCCCGACGGACTGGAATGGCGATGCCGGCCAGCCGGGCCAGTGGCCGTACACCCGCGGGGTACAGGCGACGATGTACACTGGCAAGCTCTGGACGATGCGCCAGTACGCCGGCTTTGGAACCGCCGAGCAGACCAACCAGCGATTCCAATTGCTGCTGGCGGCCGGCCAAACCGGATTGTCCACCGCGTTCGACTTGCCAACCCAAATGGGATACGACTCGGATCATCCGATGGCGGCGGGGGAAGTTGGCCGGGTGGGAGTGGCGATCGACACGGTCGACGACTTGGGGATCCTCTTCCGAGGCATCCCCCTCGATCGGGTCTCCACCTCCATGACGATCAACGCGACCGCCGCCATTTTGCTCGCCATGTACGTCGTGGTGGCCGAGGAGCAGGGAATCGAGCGGGCTCGGCTGTCGGGCACGATCCAGAACGATATCCTCAAGGAGTACATCGCCCGGGGCACCTACATTTTTCCGGCCGAGCCTTCGCTTCGATTGATCACCGACATCTTCCGATTCGTGGCGGACGAAGGGATGGCGTTCAATCCCATTTCGATCAGCGGTTACCACATTCGGGAGGCGGGATCGACTGCGGTGCAAGAGGTGGCCTTCACCCTAGCAAATGGGCTCGAGTATTGTCGGCGGGCCATTGCGGCCGGGTTGCCGATCGAGCGGTTCGGGCCGCGGTTGTCGTTCTTTTTTGCGGCCCACAACGACCTCTTTGAAGAAGCGGCAAAATTCCGCGCCGCCCGGAGGCTCTGGGCCCGCCTGGCGCGGGACCGTTTCGGGGCCGACGACGCCACGTGCAAGCTCCGTTTTCACACCCAGACCGGTGGCGTTACCCTCCAGGCCCAGCAGACCTTGAACAACGTAGTTCGGGTGACGGTGCAGGCGTTGGCCGCGGTCCTCGGCGGAACGCAGTCACTTCATACCAACGGGTATGACGAGGCGTTGGCCCTGCCGACACCTGAGGCGGCCACCCTCGCTCTCCGAACCCAGCAGGTGCTGGCCTACGAGAGCGGCCTCAACCGGAGCGTCGACCCGCTGGCGGGCAGCTATTATGTCGAGGCCCTGACTGACCGAATCGAGGCTGAGGCGGAGGCGATCGTCGAAACGATCGAGGCGATGGGGGGGGCCGTCAAAGCCGTCGAAACCGGCTACTATCAGGAAGCGATCTCCGCGGCGGCGTACGAGTTCCAGAAAGCCCAGGATGACGGCCGGGTCGTCGTGGTTGGCGTCAATCGATTCGGGTCGGACGACCCGCCGCCGATCACCGCGAATCCGGACTTCCCGGAACTTGAGAAGGCCCAACGGGCGGCGGTGGCCGCAAGCCGGGCCGGCCGGGACGGCGCTCGGGTGGCGGGGTTGCTCGCCGCGGTGGAACAGGCCGCCGCCTCGACCGACCCGCTGATGCCGCGGATTCTCGATGCCGTTCGGGCCCGGGCGACGATCGGCGAAATCAGCGACGCGCTACGGCGAGTCTGGGGAGTGTACCATGCCTAACGGAGGAGCGAGATGAGCTATCCCAGTCATCGAGTGGTCGTGCCGCGGAGCGCCCGGTATTACACGCTCGGCGAGCGAGCGGGCGCCGAGGAGATTTGGTTCGTACTGCACGGCTATAGCCAGCTGGCGGCCGGTTTCCTCAAGTGGTTTGAGCCGGTGGCCCGGCCCGGACGGCTGATCGTCGCGCCGGAGGCCTTGTCCCGGTCCTACTACGATGAAAAAGAAGCCCGCCGAGTCGGGGCGTCGTGGATGACCAAGGAAGACCGGGAAGGCGAAATCGAAGACTACGTCCGGTACCTCGACTTGGTCGCCGACGAGGTTGTCGGCAAT
>JAYVJS010000617.1:0-2890 GCA_043769075.1 Gemmatimonadota bacterium
CACTCCCTCCGCCATCCTATCGAGCATCCGATTCGCGACGGCCCCATGGAGATAGAGGGTTTCGTCAATGCGGGCATAGAGCGTTGGAATCACGTACGGCTGGCCGTCGATGGCATACCCAACGTGCGCCACGAGTCCTTCGTCCAGGATCGCATTGATGGTGGCGCGATCGTACACTCCCCGATCGCCGTGGCGTTTTACAGTCGTCCGGGGCGAATTCAAGTCCGTCATTTTGCCTCCTATTCCGCCACGCGGCGGGAAGTTACCCAACGTTCAAACCACCATCGGCCCTGGGGGTCAGTGGCCGCGAGTCGGCTAATCTGGACCCCTTGGGAACCGCTGTGGATGAACCGGCCATCACCGAGGTACAGACCGACGTGGCTTACGCCCCCGCCCGGATTGGCGCTGAAGCCCAGGATGTCACCGGCCTCGAGGTCAGCTTCGACCCGGCCGACTTCTCGGCCGGCCGCCGCCTGGTCGATACTCCGACGCGGTACCGATACGCCGACCTTGCCATAGGCATACTGGATCAGGCCGGAGCAGTCGAACCCATTCTCGTCACTGCCGCCCCATTGATACGGCGTGCCCATCGCGGAGATGGCAGCGTCAACGGCGCCGGACGTCACGGCGCGACGGCCTCGGGGGTGGGACGCCACCGACCCGCCGACTCGGGCACCGACTCGGAGTCCGATCGAGATTCCAGAACCGGCCCGACCGCCGAATCCCTGGTACCGCCCCTCAATTGCGGCCGAGCCCAGCGGCCCGAGCCGGAGAACTTCGGCGCCGGCCCCAATCGAGGCCGACCGCCAGAGGCCGAGGCCAGAGGACCGGTCGAGGTCCAGGAATCCGCCGCCGACGCCGCCGATCAGGTAGACGGGCCACTCTGCGTTCACGACCACCGCCGCATCGACGGCGACGCCGACCAGGGTCACGCCGGCGCCCCCGGCGAGCACCTGCCCCGAGGGAAAGACCCGGATCGGGCCGACCGACGCTCGGGACACTCCGAGCCGGTAGTCGGACAAATGGGGGTTGGCGAACCAACGCGCCGCCGTGACGCTCACCGACTGCCCATCGACCCGCGGCGCCAACGCCAGACCGGCCGCTGCGACCGCGATAGTGGCCTTCATCTCAACGGCCGACAATTTTGAACGGGCGCCCAGTGGCCAACTCGATCCGATACTCGGCGAATCGATGGCAGTGGAGACTCAACCCGGCTCGAATGTGGTCCTGGTCGAGAACTGACGGCACCTCGGTCAGATACAACAGGGGCACTTTCGTTCGGGTCGAGTCGGTTCTGATCTCGACGCTTCGTTCGTAGCAGACCGTGCCGGCGCTGTCGGTCCCGTTCCGACCTTCGGCCAGCCAGACTTGATACCCACCAACCCGGAGAACCATCGTATCGGGTGGAGTGACCGAGACGATGGCTCTCTTTGGGTCCGGGGGCGCCGGGGCACCGCAGCCGCCCGCGATCCAGGCCAACAACACCAGGCCCGGAACCCTCATCCTGGTTGATCATCGACGGCCACGAGTGGCGTACCATCGGTATCGACCCGGAGCGTCTCTCGGAGCCTGGGCGAGGTGCGGAGGAGCCGGAGCCACAACACCAGCACAATGACCGCGGTGAGTCCGCCGCCGGCCACCGTCGCGATCAGTTGGGTTCTTGCCTCACCCCAACCCGCCGCCAGCCAGGATACGAACGTGGCTCCCAAAAACGAAGCTGCCCACGCCACAACCGGCGTGAGCAACCAGCCAAAAAACCGGGCGATAAATCGACCGATTTTCATTTCAAGGGCGACGGGCCCCGAGCGATGTCCCGATGACGAGGAGGGCCAACGCGGGAAGCACCGCGACCGCGAACGTCCCCAGGCCGAAGGCCGCCCTTGGGACCCTTAGAGCGACGGCTGCGGCCATCACCAGGGCGGCCAGAACGACCATCCCTCCAACCAACGCGACAGGGTTTTGCGCACCGGACTTCCCTGCCTGAATGGCCAAGACCCAGGCGCCCATCCACGGAAGGAATGTTCCGACCATCCACCAGACCGGGTGATACCACCAATTCGATCCGCCGCCGATCTCCTGCCAGCGGTTGAAATACACCCCGAGCGGTTGCAGTACCGCCACATCGATCAGCATGTAGACGACCGTCGCAAAGAGGCCGATGCCGGCAGCGCCCGCGATCCCTTCGATGGAGCGGGCTTTGGTCCAGGTGCCCGGGAGTGCGACAACGGCCCCAATCCCGATCACGAGGATGGCTCCGAGGACCACGAGCTCGACGGCGCCCGACAGTCGTGGCTGGAGCAGCCCGAAGGCGCCCACCAAGGCCGCCTGGAGCACTCCGAGTTTGAGGCCCGAGCGAAGTACGTGGGGCAGTTCGGTCGAGTCAGTGCCTGAGGTGGCGACGGCAGAGGTCATCAATGGCTCCGAAGAAATAGCTCACGAACAAAGACGAATCTAATGAGACGGACGAGGCTGAGCCAAGTCTTTGACCGTTACCCGTCCCAGGACCGGCCGGGTGGTGCCATCTGGCTCCCGCACCAGCAGCTGCCCATCGGTTTGGAGGCCGGCGGCCACCCCAGCAATCGGGTCGAGGATTCGGCGGCCCAGGAGCCAGTCCCGGCGGGCAAACGCCTTGAGTTCGTTGTCGGTGAGCGGCCCCTCCAGCTCGGAAGCGGCGCTGACGGCATCACCCACCAACGTCTCCAGCCCCTCCGGGGCGGCTGGGCCCCCGAGGTCGACCAGTCGCACCGCTTCGGCGGCGAAGTCGGTCGCGATCCGGTTGCCGACATTGATGCCGATGCCGGCGACCAGCCACCCCGGCCGGTCGCCGATCCACCGGGCCTCGCAGAGGATACCGCCCAACTTCCGGTTCTGGGCGAACAGGTCGTTAGGC
>JAYVJS010000618.1:0-3930 GCA_043769075.1 Gemmatimonadota bacterium
CCCCGGTTCTGGAATTTTTTAGCGACCGACACGACGAACCGCACGTTGTGACGAGCCAGCTTTTCCTGTGCGACGATGTTGCCCCGAAACGCCTTGCGAGCGAGTTCCATTTCCTCGTCTCGACTGAGCAGCGGTACTCGGGAGATCTCGTCTAGGTACAGGTCGAGGCTCTCGCGGCCCTCGTCCACCGCACGGGCGATCTGAGCAGGACGAGCCGCTCGGCGCTTCGCACGAGGAAGAGTCACTAGGTCCTCCAAACAGTGAAAGGAAACTGCTCTTGAATCCCCCGAAAAAACCCCAAAACCCTGTAAATCCTTCGGCGCGCCAATATACACTCTAAACTCAAAAAAATCAACCACTTAACTAAACCGGTCGAGGACATAGGGTTGCAGAAAACTGCACCATCACCCCGGCAAAAAGTACCCGACCAAACGGCCCTACCCAACCTACTTAGTCAACGTCCCGGTCCACGCTTCAGTTTCAACGCAAGGGAGACGTCGAGCGACTTCGGGCTGACACAAGTCCCCCGCCTGGCGAGGGTTACATCGCTTTGAGTTCGGCCACCAGCTTCTGGATTGACGCCTTGGCGTCGCCGAACAACATGGCGGTCTTCGGGTTATAGAACAGCTCGTTTTCGATCCCAGCGAAGCCCGCCCCCATCCCGCGCTTGAGCACGATGATGGAATGCGCCTTGTCGGCGTTGAGGATTGGCATCCCGTAAATGGGACTCCCGGGGTCGGTTCGGGCCGCCGGGTTGACCACGTCGTTGGCGCCAACCACCAAAACCAGGTCGGTCCGATCGAATTCGGCGTTGATCTGGTCCATGTCGAACAGCTTGTCGTAGGGCACGTTGGCCTCCGCCAAGAGCACGTTCATGTGCCCCGGCATCCGGCCGGCCACCGGATGAATGGCGTATTTCACTTCCCCGCCCTTCTTCTCGATGATGTCGGCCATCTCGCGAACCAGATGCTGGGCTTGAGCGACGGCCAAGCCGTACCCCGGGATCACGATCACGGTCTTGGCGTAGGCCAGCTGAATGGCCGCATCATCGGCGGAGGTCTGCCGGACGGTCAGGCCTTCGGCGGTCTTCGTGGACGTGCCGGCAGCCCCAAAGGAACCGAACAGCACGCTGGTGAGCGAGCGATTCATGGCCTTGCACATGATTTGGCTCAGGATGATTCCGCTTGACCCGACCAAGGCGCCGGCAATGATCAAGACATCGTTGTGGATCACGAAGCCCGTCATCGATCCCGCAATGCCCGAATAGCTGTTGAGCAGCGAGATCACGACCGGCATGTCGGCCCCGCCAATCGGGATGACCAGCAACACCCCAATCAAGAGCGAGAGGGCCCAGACGGCATGAAAGGCCCAGATCGGCGCGGTCGGTGTCGTGGCGAGCCATGCTCCGAGGCCAAGGATCGTCAAGAACATCGCTCCATTGAGCAGCTTCTGGCCCGGGAAGACGATGGCCCGTCCCGGCATCAGTTCCTGCAGCTTGGCGTAGGCGATCAGACTGCCGGTCAGGGTCACCGCACCAACCAGCAAAGTGAGCTGGGTGGTGATGGCGACATCGAGCGGCGCGGCCTCGCCGGCGGAGACCCCCTTCAAGAACTCAGCCCCGCCAACCAGCAGCGAAGCGCCGCCTCCCAAGCCGTTCAACAACGCCACCATCTGCGGCATTGAGGTCATCTTGACCGAGCGGGCCAGCCAGAGCCCGAGAGCCGAACCGACGAGGAGTCCGGCCCCGATGACTTGGTACGAGAGAACCCCGCGGTCGAACAACGTGACCACGATGGCGATCAGCATCCCGACGCCCGAGAGTCGATTGCCTCGGACCGCGGTGGCCGGACTCGACAGCCATTTGAGCCCCAAGATGAAGAGGATCGTCGCCACCAGATAGAGCAGCTCCGCCGTTGCGTAGGGCATCAGCGCGACTCCGGCTTCTTCTTGAACATTTGGAGCATCCGGTCGGTCACGGCGTACCCGCCGACCACGTTGATCATGGCACAGACCACCGCCACGAATCCGAGGACCGACGAGAGCCATCCATGGTTGCCACCCGCGACGATCATGGCCCCGACCACGGTGATGCCGCTGATGGCGTTGGCCCCTGACATCAGTGGCGTATGGAGGGTGGTTGGCACCCGGTTGATCAACTCAACACCAAGAAAGGTGGCCAGGGTAAAGATGACGATACTGCTGATGATCGCTTCCATCGTCACATCCTTCCGTAGCGGACAACGCCGCCGTGGGTCACGCACATTGGGCCGACGATAGCGTCCTCAAGGTTGACGACGAGGCCTCCATCTTTGACCGCGTATTCCAACAACGCCTGGACATTCTTACTGAACATGAAGCTGGCGTGATTGGGGAGCATGCTGGGGACATTCTTGGGGCCAAGGACGGTGACGCCCTCGACGACGACATCCTCTCCGAACTTCGTCAGTTCGCAGTTGCCCCCGGACTCCGCCGACAAGTCCACGATGATCGAGCCGGGTTTCATCGACTCGACCATGGCGCGGGTGATGAGCCGGGGCGCCGTTTTGCCGGGAATCGCGGCTGTCGTCACCACCAGATCCATGTTCTTGATGTGGTTCCCGATGGCCGCAAGCACCAGGGCTTGTTGGTCGGCCGCCAGTTCTTTCGCGTACCCTCCGGTCCCCTCGGCCTTGGCTTCGGTTTCGACAAAACTGGCGCCCAGACTTTGGACCTGCTCTTTGACGACGGAGCGGACATCGAACGCCGAGACGACGGCCCCAAGCCGACGGGCGGTTGCGATGGCCTGGAGTCCGGCAACCCCCGCGCCGATGATGAAGGCCTTGCCGGGAGTGAGGGTGCCGGCCGCCGTGGTCAGCATCGGCAGCAAGCGTCCCATCCGAGAGGCGCCAAAGAGCACCGCCTGGTAGCCAGCGACGGTGGCCTGCGACGACAGAACATCCATCGATTGGGCCTTGGTCGTCCGGGGAACCAATTCGAGGCAGAGGCTCGAGACGCCCCCGGCGGCCAACTGGTCGAGCAGCGGCCCGTTGGCGTGGGGCGCCATCAACGAGATCAGGACGGCGCCCGACTTGAGCATCTTGGCTTGATCGGCAGTCGGTGGCTGGACTTTGACGATCAAATCAGCCCCCTGGCAGGCCGCCGCCGGACCTTCGGCCAACGTGGCCCCGGCGTCACGATAGAGCTGGTCCGGATAGAACGCGGCCGTGCCAGCGCCCCGCTCAACGACGACCTCGTGCTTCTGTTGGACCAGCTTTTGAACGGTGGCGGGGATCAGGGCAACGCGCCGCTCGCTCCCGGCCGTTTCACCCAGGACAGCAATTCGCATCGGGCCTCGTTCGAGATTGTTCATCGGAAGGCGAAGGGCCTGCCGCGGCGAATCTACACCTCAAACGATGGGTCCGACAGTGGACTTTCCTATCGGCCGCCGATTAACATCGGGGTAACGAATCCCCTTTCGATATGGACGTGAATGCAACGGGTGCGCGTGTTTGTGCCGGGATCGATCGGCAACGTCGGCCCCGGCCTCGACATCCTCGGCCTCGCCGTTGAAGGTCTGGGCGACACGGTTCGGGCCGAGCGGACCGCCGGCGGCCGGGTTGAGATTCGCGACCCCGGACATCCGAGCCTTCCGAAGGCGGCGAGCCGTCACGCCGCCTCGATCGCCGCCCGAGAGGCCATCCGTCTGGCCGGACACCGGGGACAGTTTGGGATGGCAATTTGGGTCGAAAAGGGCCTCCCGCTTTCCGGGGGCCAGGGCGGAAGCGCCGCTTCAGCGGTGGCCGGTGCCGTGGCGGCCAACGCGCTGATGGGGTCGCCACTGGGAGCGGACGACCTCCTCCGGGCCGCCCTCGCGGCGGAGTCGACGGTGGCCGGCCGACACTTGGACAACATCGCGCCGTCGCTCCTGGGCGGGTTGGTCCTGATCCGGCG
>JAYVJS010000619.1:0-11325 GCA_043769075.1 Gemmatimonadota bacterium
CTGGATATGCCTTTTTCCGGATCCAGTCGCTAACGACCCGACGCTCCACCGCTCGACCGGCCCCGAGAACTCGCCGCCCTGTTGTGACACCGATGCGACTTCAGGAAATCGCCCCTGAGCTCCGTCCGGCTGCGCCGACGATAGACCATCGGCCGGAAGCCGGCGACGGCGACGTTGATCAAGTCCTCGACAAGATCGCCCAGTTCGGGATCGACAGTTTGACATCGCGGGAACGCAAGGTCCTGAGCGACGCCTCAGAACGAAAGCGACGCGAAGAGCACTGACTTCGGCTGGCATCTTGATTTTCGGTAGGGGACTCCCGTATTCTCTGCCGTGCTCATCAATCTCGTTCCAGAATTTGTCGACATCCTCGCATCCTCCAATCGGGAAGCTGCCTACTACCGGTACCTCGAAGCCCACCGATCCGTTCTCTCGGCATATTGGAGCAACTACGTTCTCGACCTGGACAGCCCCCATGTCGCCGAGGTCATCGCCACCACACTGAGGGCCGACCGTACCGACCTGAAGTCCATGCTGCAGGCCGTCAAGGTGTCGAGCTTGGTGGAAGACATGCTCGCCAAGGCCACCGATGCCTTGGGCATCGATCAGCCCACCGACGTCTACCTGATGGTCGGCGTTGGCGCCGCGAATGCCGGCGAGCTCGTGGTCAATGGTCGAGGGGTCGCTTTCGTGTGTATCGAGCACTTCACCGGCAAGGTCAACCCCACCACCTACGGCCTTGGCCTCTCTCCAGAATTGATCCCCCTGTGGGTGGCCCATGAGCTGGCCCATACCGTCCGCTATACGTCGCCGTCCAGCCAGAGCGATCTTCGGAGACTTGTCGCGGAGAATGGCGGCAATTACGACTACTGGATGACCGCCGGCCGCGCACCGTTGCGGGAACATTTGGTAAATGAGGGCCTGGCCGTTCACGCCTCGCGGCTCCTGGCGCCCGGGCATGAGCTCTCCGACTACTTTGGCTACCCAAAGCGACAGTTCCAGCGAATGCGCGAACTCGAAGCCTCGATTCGAAGAGCCGCACACCATGATCTCGATCGATCCGGAATCGGTCTCCGGTTGCGATTCCTCTCAGGCGGGATGACCCCGAGTGCCCGCCTGGCCCTCGGACGGGTACTCCCGGAGCGCTCGGGCTACTATCTCGGCTACCGAATGGTCGAGGCGCTAGTCGCTGAGCACGGAATTCACACCGCCCTTCGGTTACCGGCCGTCGGCTTCGACGCTACCGAAGAAATCGGCCGCGATCTGAGGACGGCGTAGCGCTTTGAAGTGTTACTTCCCGACGCAAAATCGGGAAAAGATCGCTCCGAAAACCTCTTCGATATCGATCGTCCCAATCAACTCGTCGAGGGCCGCCACCGCGCGCCGAAGATGGTGGGCGCCGAGGACAACGTCTCCCTTCCCTTCAAGGTGGGGGCGGGCTTCCAGCATCGCGGCGTGGGCTGTTTCGAGCGCGACCCGGTGCCGTTCCCGGGTGAGCATCGGTTCAAGGTCTCCTTGGTCAGTACCGGCATCGAACAAACGAGAGACCAAAGCAGCCGTCAGATCAGCCAGTCCGGCCCGGGTCACGGCCGACACCGCCAAGCCCACCGCTGGTGCCAGGTCCCCTTTGGTTCGCACCACGAGTGTTCGAGCCTCCGCGGCTAGGACGTCCTCAGCCTGATCTAACGCTCGGCCGGCTTCGACGCAAAGCAGGACCAGGTCGGCGGCAGCCAGGTATCGTCGACTCACCTCGATACCCATCAGTTCAATCGGATCGACGGTCGGTCGAAGGCCGGCGGTGTCGGCCAACCGAACCGGCCAACCGGCCAAGTCTAGGTCGGCTTCAATGGTATCCCGCGTCGTTCCCGGCATCTCAGCCACTAGGGCTCGCTCCGAGCCAAGTAGCGCGTTAAACAGCGACGACTTACCAGCGTTCGGGCGTCCGGCCAAAACAACCAGAGCACCCCGCCGGACCCGTTCGCCAATGGCCGCCGTTTCCAACAAGGCCTCCACCGCCCGAGTGTTTTGAGCCAGGCTGGCCCGGATGGCCGCACCATCTAAGGGCCCGTCGTCTTCCTCCGGAAAATCGATCTCGTAGCTCAGCAGGGCGAGCAGATCGGTGAGACTGCTTCGCAAGCTCCCGATTTGCCGCGACAAGCCACCGTGAAGCTGCCGGATGGCGCCTCGGCCTTGTGCCGCCGTAGTCGCATCGATCAGATCGCCCACGGCTTCGGCCTGGAGGAGGTCGATTTTGCCGTTCAGAACGGCTCGTCGGGTAAACTCTCCTGCACTAGCGGGGCGAGCGCCGCCGGCGAACAGCGCCGCGGTCAAGCGACCGGGGACGAGCAGCCCTCCATGGCAGCTGAACTCGACCAGATCTTCGCCGGTGTAGGTGGCCGGCGCCGGAAAGAACGTTACCAGCAGTCGGTCCAGGGGTTCGCCAGATTGATCGAAGGCGGTCGCCAGCTGAGGAGTGCGGTGGGGAGGCGGCTGGTCGGCCGGCCATTGAAGAATCCGCTGCGCGAGTTGGAAGGCTCCGGGCCCTGAGAGCCGGACGACCGCCAAGGCTGAGCGACCCGGCGGAGTGGCGAGTGCAGCAATCAGATCAGAGAGCACGGCACTGCTGACCTCCGGCTTCGGGCTACTTCTTCAAGGATCGCTTGGTCGGCCCGGGGGGCGGTGGAACCGGCGCGGGGGGCGGGAGCCGGCGCATCCGTTCCTTAGCGACCAACCACTGCTGAGGAATGCTGGCCAAGTTTTGCACTGCATAGTACAAGTTCAGACCGGAAGCAAACTTCAAGAACATCACCAGCATCATGATCGGCATGAGATAGAGCATCATCTTCATCTGCGGATTCTCCGGCATTCCCATTTGTCCGATCTTCGTGACACCGAACATCGACGCCGCCATCAGGACCGGGATGATGTAGAATGGGTCGTGCCGGGAGAGGTCGGGTAACCACAGGAAGGATTGTCCCCGGAGCTCGATTGAGTTCTGGAAGACAAAGAAGAGGGCGATCAAGATCGGCCACGGCAACAACACCGGCCAACACCCGCTGAACGGCGTGACTTTGCTGTCCTTGTAAACCTTGAACATTTCCTGCTGGAGCCGCTGGGGATCGCTCTTGTATTTCTCTTGGATTTCCTTGAGGACGGGTTGGATCGCTTGGGTGGCCATGCTCGCCCGCAT
Organism: Gemmatimonadota bacterium; assembly: GCA_043769075.1. Lineage (GTDB taxonomy): Bacteria > Gemmatimonadota > Gemmatimonadetes > Gemmatimonadales > GWC2-71-9 > SHZU01. Next base: position 3,191 of record JAYVJS010000619.1, read on the forward strand.
GGCCCGCTGATTGAGCGGCCAGAGAACCAGTCGAATCCCGACGCCGAAGACCACGAGGGCAAGGCCATAGGCAAGCCCAGCCTTCTCATGGAGCCATACCAGCAACCAACGGGCCCCGACGGCCACCGGCCGGATCACCGGCCGAAGCCAGGCCCAGCCATACGGGTTTACGTCATCGAAACCGTGCCCGAGGGCCGCAAGCCGAGGGTACTCCATCGGCCCGACATAAAGGGAAAATCGGATCCCGCCGTCAGCACCAATCCCGACACTGGTTGAGACATCGGCGAACTCCGGCGTCCGGTGCGTCCGGTCTGTCGCTGAAGCGAAGACCCCGCCGAGGCGGCCCTGAGTCGAGGAGCCCGAGTCCGGAGCAAGTACCCCGGTCACGAAGTACTTGGACTTCAGCGCCACCCACTGGAATGGCCCGCTCAGAAGGGTTGGTTCGCCGGGCTTGAGGCTTGAAAAATGAGTGAGTTCGGATTTGCTGCTTCGGGTCACGATACTCAACTCACGAGCGTGTTCGACACTATCGGATTCCGTGTTCCGGAGGCCGGGGCCCATCCCGATCAAGAAGGTTCCGCCGGTGGGGCCGAGCCCTCGGACTCGGCCGCGCACTTCGACCCGGTAGTCGTTCGGCACAAACGAGTAGGTCAGATCGAGAGCCAGGGTGCTATCGATGGCAGCTGAAAGGGTGAGCTGGCTCGGCTCGGCACCTTCCACCACCTCGACGGACTTGACCGACGGACGGAAGGCGAGATTCGAGAGCCGGATTGTATCTCGGCCGGTCAACAGCGACAGGGATAGGAACTCGCTGATCGGTGAAAAAATTTGAACCGGCTGGCCTGGTTCATCTTGGCGCATCGACCGATAGTCGGAGAGAACCGCTCCGATCATCCGACCGCCGCGAGTCGAAAACCGGTATTGGTAGAGCGCCGAACGCACGAGGACGGTATCCTCGACCAAGGTAGCCGAGTCGATCGGAAGGCCTCCCAACGCTGCCGGGCGCGCGGGAACGGCCGGCAAACGAACCGGGGCGGAATCGGAGACCGCGAGAGCCGTTGGTACCGCCGGACGCCGCGCGGGCTTCTTAAGAAACAGGGGCGGCACGATCAAAACGACCATCATCAAGACGACGGCCAAGATAAATCGACGATCCATAGTAGGCGCCGAGAGCTCTGGTTAGTTAGGGAAGCGGGTCATACCCGCCCGGATGAAAAGGATGACACTTGGCGAGACGCTTGAGGCCAAACCAACTGCCACGAACCAATCCATACCGCTCCACCGCCTCAAGTGTGTACTGCGAACAACTCGGACTGAAGCGGCAGCGCGGCGGGAACGCTGGCGAAACAAATCGCTGATATCCGCGAATCAAACCTGCGCCGACCCGACGGGGCCACCGAAGAGCAGTGGCTACCGCGCCGAACCCTTTGATGCCATCCATCCGAGCACCTCGGCCTTGAGGTCGCTCGCCCGAGCCGTATAGGTCGCGGGCCGGGTCCGGACCACGATATCGAGCGGGCTCAGGTGAGGCAGTCCCTCCCGACGCCAAATTTCTTTCAGCCGTCTCCGCAAACGATTACGGGCCACCGCATTCGACTGGAACTTTGGGACAATCAATCCCAGTCGTGGATGGCCCGTTTCGTTCGCTAACCAGGCAATTTCGAGGTGCATCGTCCGATGGCGCCGGCCCTGACTCATGACCCGCCTGATGCCATCCGCCGTCGTCAGACGTTGCTGCCGCGAAAACGGCTCAGAGACCGTGTCAGCTACCCCCGTGCTTCGAGGGTATCGAGATCGTCAAGCTGCGCCGGCCTTTCTTGCGGCGGCGGGCCAGCGTGGCCCTGCCCCAGCGGGTGGCCATCCGGGCACGAAACCCATGCCGGTTGACCCGCTTGCGGTTGCGCGGACGATATGACGGCTGCATAAATCCCTATCACTTCAGGTTAGCCCGAAAAGATAGCGGCTCAAGGCGTAGTCGGTCAAGGTTGACTTTTCCACACCCGAGCCGTAAGATCGTCCCCCCTTCGCTAAATCCCCGTTTGTTTTCGAGGCGAAATGCCGTTGTCCCCGAAAGACGCATGGAAGCGAATCCTGGACGAGGCTCGGCGTTCACTGCCGGAGCAAGCCGTTGGGACATGGCTCTCGCCCGCCGAACCGGTCAGCTTTGACGGCGTCGGTCTCGTGCTCGGTTTGCCGGATGAGTTTGCGGTCAAATGGAACGAGGCGAAGTACGCCTCGATCCTAAGTAACATCGCTGAAGTCGTTTTAGGTCAGGCAGTTGCAGTAAGTTTTCGGGTTCTTGAGGATCGGATTCAGCGGCCTCAGATTGATTTCTTTGTCGCCCCCCCGGCCGAACAAGTGGTCGCACCGGCCCGGACCAGTCACTCACCCCTGCCTCTGAACGAGCGCTACAGCTTCGACTCCTTTGTAATCGGGAAGTCGAATGAACTGGCGGCGGCAGCGGCCTACGCCGTGGCCGAAGCGCCGGGGCGAACCTATAATCCCCTGTTCATTTACGGCGGAACCGGGCTGGGCAAGACTCATCTCATGCAGGCGATTGCCCACGCGGTGATTCGGAGGCATCCCTCCACCCGGGTGACGTACATCGGCGCCGAGCACTTCATCAACGAGGTCATCGAGGGAATCCATGGTCGAACCATGCCTGACCTTCGCCGCCGGTACCGGAGTGAAATCGATCTCTTTTTGGTTGATGATGTCCATTTCCTGGAGGGGAAAGAAGCGACTCAAGAGGAGTTCTTCCATACGTTTAACACCCTCTACGAGTCACAAAAACAAATCGTGCTGACGTCGGACCGGCCGCCCAAGGAATTGCCTGGGTTGGAGGACCGTTTGGTCAGCCGGTTCGGATGGGGCATGGTCGCCGACATCGGGATGCCCGATCTCGAGCATCGGATCGCCATCCTCCGGAAAAAGCAGGAGCAGGATCACCTCGAAACGACCATTCCAGACGATGTCCTGACGTTTATCGCTGAGCATGTTTACTCGAACGTTCGCGAGCTCGAGGGTTCGATCATCAAATTGTTGCTCTACGCCTCACTCCGGCACCGTGAAATTTCCGTCGACCTGGCTCGGGAAGCCCTCGCTGATCGAATCCGGCCGAGCCAGACTACCAGCGACGACCGTCCGAAGGCATTGCCCTCGATCGACAAGGTCCAAGACGTGGTTGCCCGGCGCTGGGGAGTGACCCCGGAAGGGCTCCGTTCCAAAGCCCGGATCAAGAGTTTGACGGTACCCCGCCAGATCGCCATGTACCTGGCCCGTGAGGTCCTCAACATGCAGCTCGTCGAAATCGGACAGGCGTTTGGCGGTCGGGATCACTCGACCGTGATCCATAGTGTCGACAAGGTCCAGCGCCAATTGGCCCGGGATCGGGGGTTCAGAGACCGGGTTGATTCCGCTCGGGTGGAGTTAACCGCATCGGTCGTGTGAGTTCCGTGTTTGCAATGTTGATCACGGGGAAACCCCAGGGTCTTTTTCAGACCTTTCCCCGCTTTACACATGGGTTGAGGATAGCAACTGGAGAGCAAGTCGCTCAAACATCGGCACTTGGTAAGGCCATCAACAATGGCCCCACTCTACGACTACTACTGTTTTATTATATAGGTAATGCTTTTCTAATAGCCCGTGGTGATAACTCAACACCGGGTGGAAAGTGACCAAAAAATGAAGTTCACAATTACGCGGGAAAAACTCCACGAAGGCTTGGGAGCTGTGGCAGCCAGCATACCGTCAAAGACGACCTTGCCGGTGCTCTCCAACATCCTGGTTGAAGCGACCAAAGACGGCCTTCGATTGTCGGGCACGGATCTCGATATCGCGGTGAGCACGATTATCCCGGCCCAGGTCGATCAGGAAGGGGCCACCACCCTCCCTGCCAGGAAACTGGTCGAGATCGTCCGAGAACTGCCCAGCGCGGCCATTCGGTTTACCGGCTCAGGTGAACAGCGGGTGCAAATCGAGTGTGGGCGGTCCCGATTTAAGCTCCTCGGGCTCTCCCGAGACGAGTTCCCAGCGTTTCCGGCTGTCAAATTTGATGGGGCCTGGAAAGTCGCTGCCAAGGAACTCCAGAAACTGATCGGACACGTGGCCTTCGCCGCCAGCACCGAGGAGAGCCGCCCAATTCTCAACGGCGTGCTCTGGGAACTGCGGAGCGACCGGATGCGGATGGTTGCCACCAACGGACACCGCCTGGCCCGGATGGACGTTCCGCTTAAGGGCTCGAGCCAAGCCGATCTGATCGTGCCACCGAAAGCTCTCGAACAGATTCGGCGGCTGTACGGACCGGATGAAGAAATTGAAATTGCCCGGAGTGACAATCATCTTGGATTCCGGTCGTCCGGAACCCAGGTCTACACCCGCCTGATCGAAGGTCCATACCCCAACTATGAACAGGTAATACCGCGGGAAAACGACAAGATCATGACGGCAGACAAGGCCGCGCTCGCCGCCGCTCTCCGCCGGATGAGTATCGTCGCCAGCGACCAGACCCATCGGATCAGAATGGCGTTTGCGAACGGGACCTGCAAGCTCTCAGTCACGACCCCCGATCTCGGCGAGGCCCAAGAGGAAATGACGGTGGCGTACGAGGGTGATCCGCTTGAGATCGGATTCAACGCCGCCTATGTGTTGGAAGTCCTCAAATACATGCCGACCGATGAGGTCAGGATGAGCTTCAAAGCTCCGGAGCGGGCCGCAACATGCGAACCGGTCGGTTGGGATGACCCAGCCAGTTATCTCTCGTTGGTGATGCCTCTCCGGCTGTTGGATTAGCTATCGGGAGCTGGCGGGCCAGGATCCGTCGGCTCGGCAGCATCGTCTTCGGGAATCTGGATCTGTTCCCCGCGCATCCGCCGAAGGATCAGTTGTTGCCGGCCGGTCATCCGGCCGGGCCGATACCCGGGATTCGACCGGAGCGGGAATGGGAGGGATCCGGCCAGTCCGGCGGCTTGCTCGACGGTCAGACGTTCGGCAGACCGCCCAAAATAGCTCTGAGAAGCGGCCTCGATGCCCCAAATCTCCGGACCAAATTCCACCACGTTGAGGTAGAGCTCGAGGATTCTGGTTTTACTCATCGCCTGTTCAATCCGATAGGCCGTAAGGGCTTCCTTGAATTTTCGGAGCGGATTGCGGGACGGTGAGAGATAGAGATTCTTTGCCAGCTGCTGGGTGATGGTGCTTGCTCCCCTGACCCGGTTCCGTCGGGCCCAGGTTTGGCCGAGGACCCGCCACGCCTCGGCCTGATCTCGGCGGTCGCCAAACGTAAAATCGTCTCTCCGGTAGCCAAGGGCCTGGCGAATGGCTTGAAAATCAATCCCACCATGCTCAAAGAACCGGTGATCCTCGGCGATCAAGACTGCCTGGGCCACGGCCGGAGCGATTTGGGCGAACGGGATCGGGGTGTACCGCCGTGGCAGTTCGCCCTCGACCGCCTGTCCCCGGCGTTGGACGTGGTGAGCCAGGCTATCTGCTTGCCCGGCCCGCATCCCCATGAAGGCGGTTTGCCGCGGCCAGTACCAGCGATACCAGATCGGTGGCGGCCACACCGCGAACATCCAGACCCAAAACAGGGCTCCGGTCATCAAGAGTCCGACGAGGAAGCGCCGCCGCCGAGGTCGGGGTGTCCCTGACCCGGGTTCGGGGGGGGTTGAAACCGGACCGGTTACCATGGGATGGAAGCGAAAACGCCCGGTCCCGAAGGAACCAGGCGCCTCCAGATCTTCACCGAGCCCTACTTGGCGACTGAAATCGTGATGGTCTGCTTGATCGTGACCGGAATTGGCTCCGGCGCCATCGGGGTCCGGACCAGGCTCTTGCCGTCCGAGGTCGACTCCGCCCCGAGCAGCCGACCGTCGGATCCGATGAAGTAGCTGGTCGTTCCGGCGCTCTTCAGCTCGACCTCCATCGAGCCCGCCATGGGATTCTCCATGGTCCCCGCCCCAACCGTCGCGGACGTGACGTCAATCCGGCCGGCCGGCTTCCCATCTCGAGTCGTCGACCCGGCATGGGTATAGGTGCTGACGGTCGTCGTCTTCATGGATTGGCTGGCGGTCTTGGTGTCGACTTTCGACGTATCGACCCAAATATCGCCTTGCTTGGCTGCGGGTTTGAGAATGGGATAGAACCGGGCCATCGTTCCCTTCAGCTGCGCCACCATTTCGTTTGAGTCAGCGGACGTTGCGGTAATCTTTCCGCGGCCCCAGGCGTCAATGGTCCCGTGAAGCCACGCACCCCGGGCCTTCTGGATCGACTCGGCCGTGGGCACCGGGGCGTCGGATGCGAGACTGTCGATCACGATGTGCATAACTTGTCCGCCGACCGTATCCGAGAGCGTAATGGAGACGATGGTGAGCTGAGTGAACGAGGTGGTTTGGTTGCCTTGCCCCATAGCGCTCAAGTCAACCACCTGCTCGAGTTTGGAATCGATCCGGTACCTCGTGGTGGTCGGAGCATCGGTATAAGACGCGGAGACGAGAGTCCCAACGAGAAGCGGAATTACCCCAACGAACCATCGTCCAGACATGGTACCCCTCCAAAGAGAACAAGAGCCTTCGGACCTCGGTGTTGAGGTTCCGATCTTCACTAAAACAACCCCCTCTGCCATTGCTGGCGTTCAGGGGTTGTTTGGGGCCGGCCGTAAGCCGAGTTCTGTTCGGGATACCCGAAGGCACCCGGATAGTCATCTCTCTAGGACGACCGTTGCCAGTCGCCTCCAGCAGCCTACCCGCGGCTCGTCCGACAGGACGTTGGCGGTGTGGGTCGCACCTCGCCGCTTATTTGGCCTTGCTCCGACTGGGGGTTACCGTGCCGTTGCTGTTGCCAGCACCGCGGTGGGCTCTTACCCCACCTTTTCACCCTTACCACCGGGGCTTACGCCCAAGTGGCGGTCTATTTTCTGTGGCCCGATCCGTCGCCTCTCGGCGCCCAGGCGTTACCTGGCAGTCTACCCATTGGAGCTCGGACTTTCCTCGGGACGGAACAACCCGCCCGCGACCATCCCGCCAACCCCGGAACCAAAGTAATCGAATCAGGCGTGTTCCGGCGTTCCAGTGACCAGGGCGAGGTGGCGTTTCGCTTGCTGGACAATCGCCATAAGTTCCGCGTCAGCCCCGCTCCATTGATCGATGACCGCTTGATACTCGGCCGCGGCGGTGGCACGTTGTCCGGTTCGCTCGAGCGCTTGCCCCCGGAGCAGGCGTACCCGCGGGAGTAAGATCCATCTCGGGTCGAAGCCCCGTTTGGTGAAGTCGGCCGGCTGAAATCCCTGTAACGTCGTGATGACGTTACGATAGTCACCCAGTTCGAAATAAGTTTCCGCGACGACCGGGCGAACGTCAGCGTTCCAGTCCCACGATTCGGCTAGCCCAGCGGTTTCCTTGAGACTGGCGAGCAGGGCCCTAGCCGTCGACGAATCCCCGGCCCTGGCGGCCACCAATGCTCGGAGCGCAGCCGGCGAGGCCTTGTCGGTCAGCCGGTCGAGCTCAGCGACGGCCGACCCATCCCTCGTGGGGCCGATCAAGAGGCCAACGGCCGCCGAGGTGATCATCGCCAGATCACCGGTGCGTTGGTTGGCCTCCGAGCCTTTGACGAGTTCGAGTCCTCGGTTCCAGACGGCTCGCAATCGATCGATCCGAGTTCCGGTAGCGCCGTACAGCGAACCGAGACGAGACAGTTCCCAAAGGTCGTCCTCGCGCCGTTTCTGCACTGAATCGCGGTCCTCAGGACGCTGGCGCCTGAGTTCCCTGCCGAGGCGGATTAGTGACGCCGCTCCCTGTAAATCGCCGAAATACCCGAGCGCGGCAACGCCGGTCATCGCGTCAAACAGGGGCTCGGGCGCGAAATCCAGTTCGCTTAGCACGTGGGGCCGGATCCGGGGGAGCACCTGGCGAACGGTTTCGGCGGAGCGGCGGATGTCGTTCGCGACGAAGTGGGTCCTCGCTTCGAGGAGTCCGAAGAATGCCTGAACCGAATCAGGAAAGAAGGTTCTCAACTGGCCCAGGGCCTGTTGGGCCTCACCGGACCGTCCGGCCGAAAGGTACGCCTTGTACAGATGGTAGTGAGCCCGGGCCGTGTTCGGCTGGAGCCGAGTCCAGGTTTGGGCCAGCGTGATTGCTTGG
>JAYVJS010000620.1:0-2323 GCA_043769075.1 Gemmatimonadota bacterium
CCGGTTCGCCGTGAGCGGCACCAAGACCGTCCTGATCGCCGGCGGAGGGACCGGTGGTCACTTGATGCCCGCGTTGGCAATCGCCGAGGCGCTTAGGACCGGTCACCCAACGTGGCGGGTCGTCCTGGTCGGGGCCATCCGCGGTGTCGAGGCCCAGTTGCTGCCCCAGCGGAGTTTCCCGTTTCACCTCTTGCCGTTCGAGCCGCTCTACCGGCATCAATGGTGGAAAAATCTCCGATGGCCGATCTTGGCGGTTCGCCTCTACGGCCTGGTCCGCGGGCTGCTTGATCGGGAACGGCCCGATCTGGTGTTAGGCACCGGCGGCTATGCTTCGGGCCCGGTCGTCTGGGCGGCGGCGCGACGGGGGATTCCAACGGCCGTCCTCGAGCAGGATGCTTTTCCCGGGTTGGTGACCCGCTGGCTCGCGCCCCGGGTCCGCGAGGTGTTCCTTGGGGCGCCCGAGGCGGCTGCGATACTCCGGCCCGGGCCAACGACCCGGGTGCTCTTCACCGGAAGCCCTATCGTCCCGCCGTCCCCCGAGCGACGGGAGGCCGCTCTCGCGAGGCTCGGGATCGCCCGGGATCGGCCGGTCGTGGTGATCATGGGCGGAAGCCAAGGTTCGTTGGCCATCAATCAGTTGGTCGGCGAGTGGATCGGGCAGGGCGGGGCGAGCCGCCTAACGCTGCTCTGGGCCACCGGCAAGGCCACCGGGGAGGCCTTTCGGCGTTATGGGGCGCCCCCTGCGATCCAGGTGGTGGAATTTCTTGACCCGGTCGCTGATGCGTACGCGGTGGCCGACCTGATCGTGTGCCGGGCCGGGATGATGACGATCGCGGAGATCTCCGCCTGGGGCATTCCCAGCGTCTTGATTCCGTTGCCGAGCGCCGCGGCAGACCATCAAACCAAGAACGCCGAGGCCATGGTGTCCGCCGGCGCAGCCGTCATGCTCCGCCAGCCTGGCCTCGATGCTGCCACCCTCGGGAGGACCATACGCGAACTCTTGGACGATCCGCCCCGGTTGGACCGGATCGCGGGTGCGGCTCGGGCTCGCGGGCGCCCGGAGGCGCTCGCCCAGATCGTCCGGGCGTTGGAGCGGCTTGCGGCGGCCTAAACCGGTCTTTTCCAAGCGTAGGCGGTACCTTAGATTAGCCCGTCAGACATGAACCTCTTTCTCCAGTCCGATTCTGCCCCTCTCCACTTCGTCGGTATCGGCGGCGCCGGGATGAGCGCGCTCGCCATGGTCGCGCTCCGCCGGGGGTTGGCAGTGACTGGATCTGATTCCGATTTGGCTGGGACTGGAGACGTCGTGGCCGCCGGGGCGGTCGTCAGCGAGGGAAGCGGCGTGCCATTGGTCGAGCGGGCCGCCACGGTCATCGCGAGTGCCGCGATCCCGGCCGGACACCCGGACCTCGTTCGAGCCCGCCAACTGGGGTTGCCGGTCGTTCCCCGTAAACAAGCTCTGGCCGGGTTGATTGGATCGGCCACCTGCGTCGCGATCGCCGGCACCCACGGGAAGACGACCACGACCGTGATGACCACTGAGGCCTTGATCGCCGCCGGGTTTGATCCGACCGGGTTGGCGGGTGGGCGAGTAGGCGCTTGGGGTGGTAACGCCCGGCTAGGGGGGGTCGACTTGTTCGTCGTTGAAGCTGACGAGTACGACCAGGCCTTTCTGACCCTGTCGCCGACCATCGCGGTCGTCAACAACGTCGAGCCAGATCACCTGGAATGCTACGGTTCCGTCGAGGCGATGGAAGCGGCCTACCTGACCTTCGCCGGCCGGGCGCGCCGGGCGCTGGTCGGGCAGGACGGGCCCGGGACCGACCGGGTGGCGGCGGCCCTCGATCGCAGCGCCGTGTGGCGATTTGGACCCGATGCCGAGGATCTTCGGACCGACGTGATCGACCAGTCAGCCGACGGCACCAAGGCGGTGGTCCGGTTTCCTGACCGGGTGACGATCGAGCTAACCCTCGCCGTTCCGGGGCTTCACAATCTCCGGAACGCCGCCGCAGCGCTGGGCGTGGTGGACGCCCTCGGGGGTGACCGGTCACGTGCCGCGGCGGCCCTCGGGCAATTTCGCGGGGTCGGGCGACGATTTGAGAGGTTGGGGAGCGCGGCTGGCGTGACAATCGTGGACGACTATGCCCACCATCCCACCGAGTTGGTCGCGACGCTGGCCGCTGCGCGCCAAGCCTTCCCAGGTCGTCGGCTTGTAGCCGTGTTTCAGCCCCATTTGTTTAGCCGAACCGCCCTCCATGGTGAGGCCATGGGCGCCGCGCTGGCGGCAGCCGACCTCGCGGTCGTCACCGACGTCTATCCGGCT
>JAYVJS010000621.1:0-14414 GCA_043769075.1 Gemmatimonadota bacterium
CGCGAAGCTGGTGGCCGCAGGCAAGAGATTTACCTGAGAGGAATGACACCATGAGCCGCGCTGTGATTGTCTCGACCGCCCGCACTCCGCTCACCAAGAGCTGGAAGGGCGCCTTCAACATGACCCATGGAGCCACCCTCGGTGGCCACGTCGTCAAGGCTGCCCTCGACCGCGCCGGGATCGATCCAGCCTTGGTCGAGGATGTCCTGATGGGGTGCGCCAATCCGGAAGGGGCCACCGGGGTGAACATTGCGCGCCAATGTGCGATCCGGGCCGGGTTGCCGGTATCGGTGGCCGGGATGACGATCAATCGGTTCTGCTCGAGCGGGCTCCAGACCATCGCGTTGGCCTCGCAGCGAATCATGGCCGGGGAAGGCGACGTCTATGTGGCCGGCGGACTCGAGAGCATTTCTTGCGTTCAGCAGGAAGTGAACACCCACATGATTGCCGATACCTGGATCGCCGAGCACAAGCCGGAGATTTACTGGCCGATGCTCCAGACGGCTGAGACGGTGGCCAAACGGTACTCGGTGCCGAAGCAGCGGATGGACGAGTTCGGGGCCGCGAGCCAGCAGAAGGCCTGCGCCGCCCAGGAGGCCGGCAAGTTCAAGGATGAGATCGCGCCGATCACGGTGACGGCCGGCGTGGCCGATCCGGTGAACGGCCTTCGGACCAAGGAAGTGACCTCGAGCGTCGACGAAGGGCTCCGGCCGGGCACGACCTACGACGGGATCAAAGACATTCGGACGGCCGTACCGGGCGGCGTGGTGACCGCCGGCAACGCTAGTCAGTTCAGCGATGGGGCGGGGGCCTGTGTCGTGACGAGTGAGAAGTTCGCCGAGCAAAATGGGCTCAAGCCGTTAGGCAGGTTCCTGGGGTTTGCGGTGGCGGGGTGCGAGCCGGACGAGATGGGGATCGGGCCGGTGTTCGCGATTCCGAAGGTGCTCCAGCGGGTGGGGCTCAAGGTCAGCGACATTGATCTCTGGGAGTTGAATGAGGCCTTTGCCGTGCAAGTCCTCTATTGCGCCGACAAGGTTGGGATTCCGATGGATCGGCTCAATGTCAACGGAGGGGCCATCGCGATGGGGCATCCGTATGGGATGAGCGGGCAGCGGCTTACCGGCCATGCCTTGATCGAGGGAAAGCGCCGGGGGGCCAAGCGGGTTTGCGTCACGATGTGCATCGGGGGCGGAATGGGGGCGGCCGGAGTGTTCGAGGTGCTGTGATGCTGGGCGCTCGGCGCTCGGCACTCGGCACTTGGGTTGTGTTGCCCCTGGTTTTCGCGGGGGGCTTGGCGGCCCAGGGTGTCGTTCCGACGGCCCCGGGCCGGCACCGGATTGATGTCAGAAGCTCGGCTGACTCGAGTTTGCAGCCGTCTTACCTGTCGCTCCCGACGGCGTTGCAGAAGCCGGTGCCGCTCGCGGTGTTGCTCCACACTTGGAGCTACGATCTCGAGCAACGCGACTCGACGGTTGAGGCCGAGGCAGAGGCGCGAGGCTGGATTCTCCTGGCGCCGAATTTCCGGGGCCGGAACGATCATCCCGAGGCGTGCGGCTCCCGGTTGGCCCAACAGGACATCCTCGATGCGGTGGCATGGGTCCGGAGCCACTACTCGGTGGACGGCCGGCGGATCTATGTCCTTGGCCTGTCGGGCGGCGGCTACATGACGATGCTGATGGCCGGACGGCATCCCGACCTCTGGGCCGGGGCGAGCGCCTGGGTCGGGATCAGCGATCTTCGTGATTGGTACGGGGTCAACAGCGGCAATCAGTACGGCGAGATGATCAGGGGATGCTTCGGGGGAGATCCGTCCCAAAGCGATAGCATTGCAGCCGAGTTTCGGGATCGCTCGCCACTTCGGTACCTCAGCGCGCGCCCCAGCGTCCCGATCGATTTGGCGGCCGGGCGGTTCGACAGCACCGTCGCCGTGTCGCATACCCTGCGAACCTTCCAGGTGCTGGCACCGGGCCGGGTCAGCGACGCCGAGATCGCGCTGCTGGCCGGGCCGGGGGCGGGTCTCCCATCGCCCAGCCCGGCCGACACTTCGAGCGACCCGGAGCTCGGCCGCCGGATCTTCCTGCGCCGGACCGCCGGCCGGTACCGGGTTACGATTTTCGACGGCGGGCACGAATGGTTGCCCCGCGCGGCGATGGCTTGGCTGGCCCGACAGAGGAAAGCCCGCTAGGAACCTCCCTCAGATCCGCTTTCGGTACGGGTATCCCATTGCCAACAAACGCTCGAGTGCCCGGTCGCGACCGTAGAGGTCGGGCCTAAACTCAATCTCGTCGCCCGAGAGGGTCACCGGCTCGTACACCACGGCCACGGAAATTGGGTTCGGTAGCTCGACGGTGATCGAGGTGTCGGCCGCCAACGCCGCGTCGATCTGTTGGCTCGTCCACCCAGGCAGAGTCCGAAGCGCAAACCGAGCCAGGGCTGGGGGATCGGAAATCCGAACGCACCCGTGACTGAAGTCGCGTCGGGCCTCTCGGAAGAGTCTCTGGGTCGGGGTGTCGTGAAGGTGAATGGCATAGCCGCTGGCCAAAAGGAATTTCACCCGGCCGAGTGCGTTTCGGGGCCCGGGCCGTTGCCGGACTCGGACCCCGGAGCCGATTCGGCTGACATTTTGGCTGGTCGGCGGGACGATTTGGTCGCCCTCCAGCAGGTCCATCCCCTCCCGCTCAAGATAGGTCGGGTCTCGGAGCGCTTTCGGCCGGATTTCTTTTCGCATGATGGAGGTGGGAACCTCCCAGAACGGCGAGAAAACGATTCGGCCGAGTTCGGCGGTGAACACCGGGGTCTCATCCTTCTTGGCCACTCCGGCGATGATCTTCATCTCGATTGTGGAGTCGGGGATTCGGCTTGGGTCCATCGCGGTTAGCCGGAAGGCCGGCACGTTCACGACGATCAGCGGCGTCCGAGCTGAGTCCGGCCACCACCGGCGCCGCTCGAGGGCGAGCTCGATTTGCCGAACCCTTTGTTGAAAGGGCAGGTTCAGTTCCGCGAGCGTCGCGCGGCCGACCACGCCGTCGTCTGTCAGTCCGTGGCGCCGTTGGAATCGGCGCACCGCGCCCGCGAGCGCCTCATCGTAGAGGGTGTCGGCGGCGGCCGGCACGATCGCGCCGGGGGCGAGGTCGCCGACGGCCAGGAGAATGAGCCGGAGCTGGGCGGCGGCGCGATATCCGCCGCCGGGTGACAGCGACGCACCGGGTGACGGAAGTGGAGGTCCTTGGGTTTGGGCGATGGCTCGGTATCGCGCGAGCCACTGCTTGAGCCGGCGGTACTCGTGGCTTTGCGGTTCGAGCCGGTCGAACCCGCCGGTTGGGTCGGCGCCTCGACGGAGCGTGTCGACGACCGCGACCAGGTCGAGTCGGGAAGGGCCGGTCCGCCACCCTGGAATGATCGTTCGGGGGTCAAGACGTCCTTCGTGGAGCGTGCTTGCCAGCCGGACGACGGCTGTCGTTAGGCTCAAGTCGAATCGGGCTTGGTCGAGCGGGTCGGGGTCAGTTCGGGCCAGGCGCTCGGCCCCGGCCGCCAGCGAATCAGCGTCGAAATCGGTGGGCACGAGCCCCCGCGTGCCAACCGCTCCGATTGCTGTGATCATTGCCTTGGCGGCCGCGGTGGGTCGCCCGCTTTCCATCCACAATGGCCGCCAGCCGGTTTGCCGATAGGCGGCCTCGACCACGGTCTTCACGTCGCTGAGGTTGGGCCAGCGGATGGTGGGATGGCGGCCCGCGCTCACCATCGCTTGAATCCGGGTGTCTACCCGGGTAGTGTCGCGGGCCGGGGCTCCGGCCACCGAGGTGACACCCAACGTGATCCAATGGAGTATTGGCATCTCAGCGTCAATATCGTCGGGCGGCGGTCAATGCCCTAGCAGGTTGCTGAAAAAGGGTCACGAATCAGGCCTTGTCGGCTGAGGGGCATACGCCTAACGTGAAACACCCTCACTTGCCGAGCCCTCCCATGCGTGGTGCGGAATCGACCCAGAGTGCGCTGTTCAGCATCGTCGGCCTGGAGCAGCGCGTCCCCGCCGACCATCCGCTCCGGGCCATGAAGGCCTTGGTCGAGCCGGTGTTGCGTGAGCTGTCGCCGACGTTTGAGGCCTTGTACGCCAGCAGCGGCCGCCCGTCGATCCCGCCGGAGCAGTTGTTGCGGGCCCTCCTGCTCCAGGTCCTCTATACCGTGCGCAGCGAGCGGCAGTTGATCGAGCAGCTCGACTTCAACTTGCTGTTTCGCTGGTTTGTGGGCCTGAGTATCGATGAACCGGTCTGGCACCCGACGGTGTTCACCAAGAATCGCGACCGATTGCTCGCGGACCGCGCCGTCGCCGACCAAGTCGCCGGCGAACAGGACCCGCGCCTCAGGTAGGTACACGATGCCGTTGCCGGCGCTCACCGCCCGTTCGAGTTCCCGGATCTCGACTCGCCGGGTGCCGAGCGTCATGGTGCCCCGGAATTCGAGGCCGCCGTTCGCCGGTCCCCGCGAGGCGGGGACCAGCTCGACCGCGCCGCCGAGAACCAGGCCGGTGCCGTTCGGTGCGAACACCGCCCGCGCCGGCTTCCCGGCCAGCCGCCTGATTGTCGCGACGCTCGGGCTCGATGGTCCGCCGACGATGGCCAGGACGTCGGGCCCGAGATCCACCCAGGCGACGGTGGGTCTGGCGCGGTCGGACCGAAGGAACACGCCCTCGGCGATCGGTCGCGGGGCTTGGGCTCCGGCGCGGGATGGGAGCAGCAGAGCGCCGGCGGCGAGGGCCGCGACGAGCATCCGCCCGGTCCCGATGGATCTCGAGCTCGCAGTGTCGGTCATGGGTTCTTTTGGGGGCAAGGGAGCGGTGTCCGAACGAAGGGCCAAACCTACACGATTCCAGGCATCATGGGGGTGATGTCACCATCGGGCCTGATCGATCGCGTGCCAGGGAATCACCTCCGTGCCGCCGCGAGTTTGCCCGGTTACGCCACCGTACACGACCCGAGTGATCGTCCGAAGCCCGGGCACGCGAGCATGAACACCCCGCGCCAAGCGCTCGACCGACTCGGTGAAGTCGCCGACGATGGTGGCCCCGGACTTGGCCTCGATCAGCACCCCCTCCGGGGGTGACTCGGACACCAGGTCCACTTCGAGACCGGTCGGGTCCCGGTAGTGAAAGAGGTTGGCCCGGTCGCCGCGGTGGATGTTCTGTTTGAACACCTCCGATGCCACCCACGTTTCGAACACGGCCCCCCGAAGGGGGTGAGTCCGAAGTTGCTCAGGCTCCCGAATCCCGAGGAGATAGCACACCAGGCCGGTATCGATGAAATGGAGCTTGGCCGACTTGACGATCTGTTTTCGAAAGTTGGGGTGCCAGCCAGGCAGCCGGAAGATCAGATTGCTCGCCTCGAGCACCGACAGCCAGGACTTCGCGGTGTTGTGGGCGATGCCACTATCGGCGCCAAGCCGGGAGAGGTTGAGTTCGGCCGCGGTGCTGCCGGCGCAGAGGTTGAGGAAGTTACTGAACGTTCGGAGGTCCCCGACCCTGAGCATCTGGCGGACATCGCGCTGGACATAGGTTGCGACGTAATCGGCGAGCCATTGGTGGGGTGGCTTTTCGGGCGGATCGTAGCCCCTTCCGCCGCATCCAACAAAGTTATGCGCTCCTGCCTTGCTGGCGTTGGAGTCCAACCGCGCTTCCGCTTGCCGATTCCCGCATACAGATCTAGCTTGCGTCATGTACAGATCATGGAGCTTCTGATGCCCGCGTCCCGTCCCGAGGTCCGGCCGGCTAGCCGGCGCGGCTGGGTCCGAAAGAACATGGCCATGGACCCGAAGAAGCTCGCCGCCGCGAAGGGGTTTCTCGGGGTCCAGACCGAGACCGAGGCTGTCGATGCGGCGCTCGACATGGTCGCGTTTCAAGCCGAGGTCATGCGCGGTATCGAGGCGGTAGCCGCGTATGGACCGATTCGTGATGTGTTCCGCCGGTAGCCGTGCCCAAGTATGTCGTCGACACGAACGTCCTCATCGACGTCTTGCGCTCCGCGGCCGACCGCCAGGCATACGAGCGGTTTCTCCATCACGGGCTGGCCCTGACCTACGTTAGTGCGGTCGTCGGTATGGAGCTTCTGGCGGGCGCCCGTTCGGGCGCCCACGCGCTGGCTTTGGAGTCCGAAGTGCTCGGCCCGTTCCAGCGCCGCGGCCGGATCTTCGCGCCGTCGGCCGCGGCGCTGCTGACCGTCGGCCGGCTGCTCAGCGGCCTGACCGCGCATGGCAAATCGTTGCCGATCCGGTCGTTCGTGAATGACCTCTTGATCGGCGTTTCGTGTCGCGAGCGTGGGGTGACGGTGCTGACGCGGGATGCCGATTTCCAGCGGGTCCGTCGGCTGGTACCGGGGCTCCGCGTCGAGGCGCCCTTTCCAGAGCTTCGTCGCCCCAAGACGGGCGCATAACAGGGAAATGGAGCCGACGACGGCTGCGCCGCCGCAGCTCATTTCCAAGGCGTTAGGCAGCAACTCGATGTCTTGAATGTCCGTAACCGGATTGTTCAGCTTGGCGATCGCGGCGGCTTCCTGTCGGGGGCCCTCCGTCACTTCGTGCACGTGCGTGATCAATCCCGCTTTCGCTACTGACACAGTGGCAGCCGTCGAGAGTGCACTCAGGAACTCCGCGGCCCTGTTCACAGGTCGCATTTTGACGACCACGGTGAAGTATGATTCGGTTCTTGGTCGTACGACATCAGGACCGAGATGGATGCGGCTGTACTTGGTCGTGGCCACCATTCAAGTCATGGAGCGATTCAAGGGTTCCCTGGGCGATACCGGCCTAGTGGCAACGTCAATGGGCGCCGAATCATGCGGCATATCGTTGGAGCCTTCGACGGAGGATCTGTTCGATGCGATGAGTGGGCCGGATGGTCTCCTCATCGTGGGGTCCTGTGATCTCACTCGCTCTCTTGTCGGTAGTTCTCGGTGGCTCTAAATCCTGAGGCGCGCGCGCAGGGAATAACCGCTTTGCTGCTACCTAACCACTTGCTGCCGCCGGGCGCGGTCAGGTTCTGCCCATCGGTGTTAGAATCCAGCTGTGCGCCGCAACAGAAACGCGACGCGTTAGGCGGCCGGAGCGCTCAATGGGCGATGTGCTTGACTCCTCGCGGATGCGATACTCCTTGTCAATGCCGCGGCTCGTGGACGTCCGGTGGAGAACCTCTCGGCCTTGGTCGCCTAAACGGTCGGGCCGGACAGGTACCAGGTCCTGTTAGGCGTCACACCGGGGGGCGGAGGAATCCGACGCGAGCCTGGAGCGAGTTGCTGCGGCAACTCACCGAGCGGGGTCTGGGTGGCGTCCAGCTCGAGATCGCCGCTGAGCTAGCCGGGCTGGCCGCCGCTACTGCGCACGCCGTACGGGCTGCGTTGGCGGCTGTGGCCTCAAGCCTGCCCCGTAGCGAGCCGACCATGGTACCATGGGGCCTTGGGTGACTGAGTTGTCCAATCGGGCCGCGGGGTGAGGGCCCTATCGCGCTGCTAGTCTTGGACCTGCGGATGCCCGGGCGGCGGACTGAGTTCCCCATAGGGTGACAAGCCATTCCTTTGAGTCCTACCGACCGAATCAAGGCTTTCAACCCCGAGCGGCACCGGCAGGGCGAGGTTGACTTCGACGCTATCCGGCGGACCCGAGCCTACTTCCGTCAAACGTCTGGCGATCCCGTATGCCGTCGCACTATCGGCGGGCTGCCCCGGCGCGGAGTAGGCCCGAACGCTGTAACACGGCGACTCCACCAACAGCCTCATCGGGACTCGGTAAATTCCGTCGTGGCCCGCCTCTCCTTGTCCCAAGGGCGACGCCGTCGGAGGCACCGAGTTCACGCAGCTCGGTGAAATGAAGACACGTACCTCGGCGGCGACGCCGACCCCGCCACGTGTTACTCTCCCGTAAACAACCCCTTGAAACATTCCGAAATCTGACGGCCCTGGGTTGCACCCGACGAGGGCAAAACCAGCCCAGAGCAGCGCCCTCCGCGACCCGAGGACCCGTGAGAGCATCAAGAGCAGCCTATCGGCCATTTCCGAGCACGTCGGAGTCGTACAATTGGCCCATGAGTGCGGCGCTCCAAGTCGCCGGGGTTGTGACTCTGACGGAATCACGCTGTAGGCCGTCGACGCCCGGATGCGGGTTCGGGGATGAGATACCAAGACCCGTGATAACACTGACGATCTCGGCCACCGTCGCTCCCGGGCGCCATGGGTCAAAACTAAAGGAGGTTGGACTGGTCCAATAGTAGCGCCGCGATGAGCATCCCTCAAAAACACGAAGCAGGTACGAATACGGCAGGGGCTAGTACCTGATCCGGCGATAGAGGAGGCCGAGCACGCCCAAATTGAGGATACCGGCCACGACCACGACCATCAGCCCAGTGTCGTAGCTGCCGGTGGTCTCCACCACCTTCCCGACCAGGGCGGTGCCGCCGGCGCCGCCGACAATGATGGAGATGCCATTGTAGAGGCCGGTGGCCGCCCCGACCCGGGCGGGGGGAAGAATTCGCTGGACGAGGGCGAACTCCGAGGTCTGATAGGCGTTCTGAAAGAACATCGCCCCGGCCAAGATCACCACGGTGGCCGTGAGGCTGGTGGAGTGGGCGGCGAAATAAACGCTGAGCCCCGCAATGCCGCAGCCGAGGCTGGCGAACAGGGTCCGCCGGTTGGTGCGGTCGCCTAAGAAGGCCCAGACCGGAATGGCGAGGGTTCCGGCCCAAAACGGGGCCGAGGCGCTCGCCGCCAGGTCGGCGAACGGGACCTGGCGCGCCTTGGCGAGGTAGGTCGGCAGCCAGGTCAGAATGCCGTAGATGATGACGTTGCTCAGAATGCCCGCCACCAAGACCAGCCAATAGTCTCCGTTCTTGAACACGGCCCAGAGCGGCGTTCGGTCGTCACTGCCGACATGGCGGTAGGGGCCGTCGTCGCGAAGAAGGCCGATGATGGCAGGGAGCGCGACGATCAATCCGATGGCGCCGAGTGCCAGGAACATACTCCGCCAGCCGAACTGGTCGATCAGCGGCACCATGATGAAGGGGCCCGCCACGACGGCAAACTGGACCCCGAGAATGAACAGTCCGTTGGCGCGCGATCGCTCACTGAGCGGAAACCACCGGCTCACAATAGCGCTCGCCATCGGGAAATGAATCCCTTCCGCCATCCCAAGGAGGAACCGGAGCGCGACCAGTGCCGCCACCGAGGCGCCGAAGGGTGCGTTGAGAGCGGTGGCAATCGAAAATGCCACGACTGACAACCCCAACGCCTTCCGGGGCCCGAACCGCTCGGCGATCGGGCTCAAGATCAGGTTGGCCAGCCCGTAGCCCAGAAAGAAGATCGAGATCAAGGTCCCGCCGTGGGCCCCGATCTCTCGGGTGGTCCACCCGTGTTCCTCAGCGATCTTGGGAAGCGCGAGAGACAGGGCGGATCGATCGAACCAATTGATCGTCGTGACGATGGCCAACGCGATCGGCATTCGCCACCGGATCGGCGAAAGGACCGGCGGATCGGCTGGGTTCGTCATCGCAGGAATAGCTCCGGTTGGGTGGTGCGAAGGAGAGTACCACACCGATTGCGGGTTCGGCTAGGTGACCCTCGCAACTCCGGCGCAACCACGAGATATTCCTAGCCGAACCGCTTCCGGAGCAACACCATGGGCACTCCCGTCTTCACGTTGTTCGACCTCAAGGGCCGCACCGCCCTCATCACCGGTGGATCCCGGGGTCTCGGCCTGCAGATCGCCGAGGCGCTGGGCGAGGCAGGTGCCCGCGTCGTCCTGACTTCTCGCAAAGCAGCCGAGCTCGAAGCGGCGACCGCTCATCTCGTGGGGCTTGGGATCGACGCCTCCTGGATTGCGGCAGACGCCAGCGACCCTGCCGAAGTGAGCCGGGTGGTGACCGAGACCCTGGCGCGCCTCGGCCACGTCGATATCCTGGTCAACAACGCCGGAGCGGCCTGGGGCGCGCCCGCTGAGGACCATCCGCTCGAGGCCTGGGACAAGGTGATGAACCTGAATCTCCGGAGCGTCTTTCTGTTCAGCCAAGCCATCGCCAAGCACAGTATGATCCCGCGCCGGAAGGGCCGGATCATCATGACGGCCTCGATTGCCGGTCTGGGCGCCAATCCTCCCGGGCATGAGACAGTGGCGTACAACGCCAGCAAAGGAGCGGTCGTCAACCTCACCCGGACCCTCGCTGGGGAATGGGGGGAGTATGGGATCACGGTCAATGCCCTGGCACCCGGATTCTTTCCGAGTAAGATGACCAAAGGGACCCTCGAAAAAATCGGCGCTGAGAACCTGGCCGCCCGCGCTCCGCTCCGCCGGTTGGGCGACGACGACGACCTGAAGGGGGCGGCGTTATTGTTTGCGTCGGACGCCGGAAAGCATATCACCGGCCAGATCCTCGCGGTCGATGGCGGGGTCTCAGTCATCCATTCCTGACCCTCGGCCCCCCGCTTTGCCGAGATCCCTAGATCGCTGCTTCGATCGCCCGGCCCAACTCGGCCGTCGTCGCTTTCCCGCCCAGGTCGGGCGTCCGAGGGCCACCGTTCCCGAGCACATCCTCAATCGCTTTTACGATCCGGTCGTGGCCGTCCTGGTGGCCTAAGTGTTCGAGCATCATCGCACCGGCCCAGATCTGGCCGATCGGATTGGCAATGCCTCGGCCGGCAATGTCCGGAGCCGAGCCGTGCACCGGCTCAAACATCGATGGAACGCTGCGGTCGGGATTGATGTTGGCCGACGGCGCAATACCGATGCTCCCGCAGACGGCCGGGCCTAAGTCGGAGAGGATGTCGCCAAAGAGGTTCGAGCCGACGACGACGTCGAACCATTCCGGATGGGCCACGAAGTGGGCGGTGAGGATGTCGATGTGGTACTTGTCGGATCTGATCTTGGGGAATCGTTTGGCGATCTCGGCGAACCGCTCGTCCCAGAACGGCATGCTGATCGAGATCCCGTTCGATTTGGTGGCCGAGGTTACCTTGGCGAGGCCTTTGCGCTGGGCGAGTTGAAAGGCGTACTCGACGATCCGGTCGACCCCAGTCCGGGTAAAGACCGACTGCTGGACCACCATTCCCGTTCGGTTCCGGCAAAGATCCGGCCCCCGATTTCCGAGTACTCGCCTTCGACGTTTTCGCGGACGATCCAGAAATCGATCTTGCGGCCCTCGGTGTTGGCTAGTGGCGATTTGAGACCGGGCATGATTCGGCACGGCCGGATGTTGGCGAATTGGTCGAAGGCCCGCCGGATCGGAATCAGGAGACCCCAGAGCGAGACGTGGTCGGGCACCCCTGGGAACCCAACCGCCCCGAGGTAGATCGCGTCGAAACCTCGGAGTTGGTCGAGTCCGTCGGCGGGCATCATCCGTCCGGTTTGGTGATAGGTCTCGCAACTCCAGTCGAACGGGGTCCACTCGAACGACACGCCGATCTTCCGGCCGACGGCGTCGAGTACCCTCACGCCTTCGGGGACGACTTCTTTCCCGATTCCGTCACCCGGGATCAGGGCAATCCGATAGGTAGTCACGAGGTAAAGTACTCTTTCAGGGTCTGGCGCCAGGCGAACGAGGCAGGGGTGGTCGTTTCGGGCACGTACTCGGCTCCCGCCCATCCTGCATAGGCGCTGGCGGCGATATCGGCGAATATGGCGGGGAAGTCGATTTGGCCGGTGCCGGGTTCGTGGCGACCGGGGGCGTCGGCGAACTGAATGTGCTTGATAGCGGCGAAGTGCACCTGGAATGCTTGGCGGACGTCGATACCGTTCATGGCGGCGTGGTAGATGTCGAACTGGAGGCCGACTCGATCGGACCGGCATTCGTCGATCAGGCGAACCGCTTCGGCCAAATCGCCGAGCAGGATGGTGGGATTCTCAACCAGGTTAAGCGGCTCGATCAGGAGAGTGGCGGGATGGTCTTTGGCTTGCTCTACGGCCCAGGCCAGATTGGTCTGGTAGACCGCCAAGCAGTCCGCCCGGCTGGTGCCGGGCGGTACTCGGGAGGGGCCCAGATGGATCCGGCTCCCGCCTAACGTGAGGCTTGCCTCGAGCGCCCGAGCAAATCCGGCTCGGAAGTCGGCTTCCCGGCCCGGCACGCCGGAGAGTCCGGGGCCGCCGGACCGGAGGTCGCCCATGTCGGCGTTAATCAGGACGACCTCGACTCCGGCATCGCGGGCGGCGCGGGCCATGGCGGCGGGGTCGCCCTCGTCGATGAATTGAATCTCGACGCCCGTAAACCCGGCCGCCCGGGCCGCACCAAAACGCTCGAGGAGCGGCAGTTCCCGAAACATCATCGAGACACTGCAGCTCGGATGGGGCCGAGTCATCGTTAGGTGGCGTTCAGTCTAGTGAGGGCGCGCCGAACGGCGTCGATGGTGAAATCGATGTCGTCGTTGGTCATTGGGGTCGAGCCGATGAAGCTTCCCCGCATCGACAGCACGCCCTCGGCCATCAAGAGCTTCTGGTACGCCAGTGTTTTGGCCAGCAGGCCCGAAGCCATGACGGCGGCCAGCTCCCGGTAGTTCGTGGTCGGCTGATCGGTCATCATCAGCGACGACATCGACCCCCGGCCTTCGACTCGGCCCACGATCCGGAGATCACGCCGGACCCGTTCGAGGCCGTCCCGAAGCCGCTGGCCCTTGGCCGCCAGATCGTCGAAGGCCTCGCGGGTCAGCAAGGACATCCCGGTGTGGCCGGTGGCCATCGACAGCGGATTGGCTGTGAAGGTGCCGCTGTGCTTGACCTTGGGCTCGCCCGCGTCGACGTCGAACACCGACATGACCTCGAGGCTTCCGCCGATGGCGCCGATCGGCATCCCGCCGCCGATGATCTTACCCATCGTGGTCACGTCGGGCGTGATGCCGAGGAGGCCTTGGGTGCCGTGGTAACTGTTTCGAAGCGCGATGACCTCATCGAAAATCAGGACGATGCCGAGCCGGGAGGTCTCTTCGCGAAGCATCGCGAGGTAGTCGGGCCGGGGCTCGACCATGCCGAGTTGGAGTCGGTAGGGGTCGATGATGACGGCGGCGATCTGATTGGCTTCCGAACGAAGCCGGGCCCGGGTGCTCTCGATGTCGTTGAGCGGGAGGAGCACCAACTCGTCGAGCAAACTTTGCGGGGTGCCGGCGTTGTTGGCCACTGGTGTGGGCCGGGCCGGGTCGCCCCACCGGTCGGGTGGCGGCTGGAAGCTCGCTTCAATCAAGTCGAACTGACCGTGGTAGCCGCCCTCCATCTTGGCGATCTTGGGCTTGCCGGTATAGGCCCGGGCGGCTTTGACCGCGATCATCACGGCTTCAGATCCGGTGTTGGTGAACCGAACCTGCTCGACTCCGGGAATCCGCTCGACCAGCAACTCGGCCAGTCGAACCTCCCACTCGGTCGGGAGGATCGCCGAGAGGAGCCGCCCGGCCTGGGTGGCGATGACCTCGACGATTTCCTTCTTGGCATGACCGTGGATCAGCGCGGTGAAGTTGTTGACGAAGTCGATGGTGGAGTGGCCGTCGACGTCGACGATCCGGCATCCGGCGCCATAGTCCGCGTACATCGGGTAGGGCTTGGCGACCACCAAGTGGCGGGTGTATCCCGAAGGCATGACCTCGCGGGCCTGGCCGAACAGCGATTCCGACCGGGACCCTGTGGTCAGTTCGGGCGTGGGGCTTGGCATCGGCGGCTTCCAGTTTGGGGAGGGCCTTGGGCCCGATGAGAATATGGCGGTTGGGTCGGCAGTTCAAGAGAGAATGGACTTCCGGCATCATGGGGCTCATTTTGTTCGCCCACGGAGCAAACACGAATTGGGAAGACCTGGGATCCCTGGGTCTGTGAGGTCGAGAAGGGCCGGATCCGGACCCAAGTAACCAAAGGACTGAGGTCCGTGGCGTCCTTAATCGGCCGCCGTAAGGACCAAGCGGAAGGGCAGCCAGCGGCTAGCGGATCGACAATCCGTTAGAAGAAGCAACTGTTCGAGTCCACGAATACGGCGGCGACCCCGGCAAGCCGTCGAATCGCTGGCACCGAGTCGGTCTGGCACGGCGATGAATGGGAAGTGATCCCCCGTCGCCCCGAGGAGAACCACGGCCCCGAGTCGAACGAATTCAAGGCTGTCCACCGCTCCAAACGGGGCCGACCGCCGATACTCGACGCTGACAAAAACGTCATAGCGGCTCAAATCCGGGACCCCACGGACCAGGGCCGATCGAGAGAGCAGGGGGATTGAATCGACCGGGACCCGGGCCCGCACGACTGGGACGTTGAACGACCGCAGGATGGTGCCACCAAACCGCCGAATCAAGTATCGATTCGCCGCCTTGGGCCCCTCGAAATCGCTGGGAGGTAGATCGGTCTCAAAGTAGGGGAAGTAGACGTCGACCGTCCGTTCATGACCTGGCGGACGCCGCCCCGAGCTCCACCCTCCGCACGACCAG
>JAYVJS010000622.1:0-4027 GCA_043769075.1 Gemmatimonadota bacterium
GAAACAGTCCGGGCGCTGAAGGCGGCCGGTGTCCCGATCCTCGCGGGGAGTGATGCGCCGAACCCCGGCACCTGGCACGGTGTCAGCATCCATCGGGAACTGGAGCTCTTGGTCAACGCCGGGCTCACGAACGCCGAAGCGTTGGCGGCGGCCACCTCGGTGCCGGCTGCCAAGTTCCGGCTCGCTGACCGGGGGCGAATTGCCGTCGGCCTCCGAGCCGACCTGCTCCTCGTCAACGGCAACCCCCTCCAGGACATTCACGCCACCCGCGATATCGCCGGGATCTGGAAACGAGGTGTGGCCGTCGATCGCGCCCCAGACCGTGAAGCCGTCGTCGCGGCCGCGCGGTCAGGCAGCGCTCCGGCACCGGAAGGGCTGGCGGCTGGAGACGTGAGCGATTTCGAATCCGGAAAGGCCGATGCCAGGGTGGGCTACGGGTGGGTGGTGTCGACCGACGCATTCGCGGGCGGCAAATCGGTGGGCGCGATGAACGTGATCGACGGCGGTGCCGGCGGCAGCACAAAATCGTTAGCCGTCAGCGGTACCCTGGATGGTGGCCTGCCCTACGGCTGGTCCGGAGCGATGCTGCTGACCGGGAAGACGCCGATGCAACCGGCCGACCTGTCTTCCAAGAAAGAAATCCGGTTCTGGGCCAAGGGTGACGGCCAGACCTACACCCTGATGGTCTTTTCTCAGGGGCGGGGCCAGCAGCCCCTGACTCGGCCATTTACGGCGGGCGCCGAGTGGAAAGAGTATGTGATGCCGTTCTCCGATTTCGGGGTCGACGGCCATGACATTCAGGGAATCGCGTGGACCCTGACCGGCACGCCGGGAACCTTCGCGCTCCAGATCGACGAGATTCGACTCCGATGATTCGACGGCTGGTCCTGACACTCTCCTTGACGGGATGCTCAACTGTGGCCACCGAAGAACCGCCGTTCGAGGTTTCGCTCCGCGAGGGAGCGTTTGAAGTCCGCGACTATCCCGCCATGATCGCGGCAGAGGTCACCGTCGGCGGGGAGCGTGGCTCAGCCGTCAACGCCGGATTCCGTTTGCTCGCCGGCTATATCTTCGGTGGCAATACCCGCCGTCAGAGTATCGCAATGACCGCCCCGGTCGTGCAGGCCCAAGCCGAACCAGAAACCATCGCGATGACCGCGCCCGTCATCCAATCCGGGGGGCCTTCGGCCTGGGTCATCCGCTTCATCATGCCGCGGGCCTACAGTCTCGCCACCCTTCCGGCGCCCAATGATGCGAGAGTCCGGCTCACGCCGGTGCCGGCGTCGCGCATGGCGGTGGTACGGTTCTCGGGATTAGGTCGAGAAGAGGACATCAAAGAGAGGACCGGCGAACTGGAGGCTTTCGTCGCGGCGAACCGGTTGCGAGCCGCCGGTCCGCCATCGCTGGCGCGGTACAACCCACCGTGGACCCCTTGGTTCATGCGGCGCAATGAGGTGATGATTCCGCTCGAGGTCGAGACCGGGCGGTAGGATTCCCGGCCTCGACGACAGCGGCTTCAGGTTTAAGCTATGGCTTCTCGACCGGCTTGGGAACCGCTGGATAGAGGCCCGCTTCAGCCAGCCGCTGGTAGAACGGCTTGAGCTTGGCCACCACCGCGTTGACCTCGTCGATCACCGCGGGTACTTCGGTCTTGATCTCGTTCCACTGAACCAAGTCGGTCTCGGTCGGCGGCACCGTCGTTCCGCCGATACTGCCGATTAGGCCGCTCAGCTTGAAGGTGATCACCTTCCGGAACTCCGAGAAATCGAATTCCGACTCGTCTCCTTCGTCGCGAATGAAGAACTTCTTCTTAATCGGCTCCAATTGCTTCGTCAGGCTGTCGTAGGTTGCCTTGATCGCCGCCGGCACCAGAGTGGTGTCGGAGAGGGCCGTCTTCATCCCGGTCAGTTGGGTATTGGCCGTGCGGGCCGCGGTAGCCGCTTCCGAAAGCCGGGCCTCGAGTTTCTGCCCGTCCTTGAGGATCGCAAACCGGCGCTGCCGGTCGGCGTCACTGATCGTAATCTCCCGATCGCCCTTGACGGCAAACGACTGGGTGACCAGCTCCTTTCCGTTCACGACGAGGGTGGCCTTGAAGTCGCCCGGAAGCACCCACGGGCCTTGGGTGCCGGGGTTCGCACCACCGCCGCCGCGGCCGCCGAAGAATCCGCCGCCCGCCGGGGCCGCACCCTTGGGCGCGGGAATCGGCTCGATCCGGTAGTCCCAGTGAACCGAATTCATCCCGGCCGACATTGCTTCTTTGACGGCATCGCCTTTGAGCTCGCGGACCAGGTTGCCGGCGCCATCCTTGATCAGAATCTTGAGGCTATCCGCTTTCGTCTTGAGCCAGTAGGTGATCGGCGCGCTGAGCGGCGGATTGGGGCCGATATACTGCATGTCGCCCTGGCTCGAGTAGTACCGGAAGCCCTGCCCCGTCTGCTGGTACGCGGTGGTCATCGTATAGATGTGCCCCGCGTCGGCGAGTTGGGCCTTCCCGGCTTCCTGGAACGGCGTTAGGTCATCGAGAATCCAGATCCCCCGGCCGTGCGTCGCCAGCAACATGGCATTGTCGCGCGGATGGAGGGTGATCTCGTACACCGGCACCGTGGGAAGGTTGGCCCGGACCCGAGTCCAGGTCTTCCCGCGATCGAGCGTCAGGTACAGTCCGGTCTCGGTGCCGAGGTAGAGGACATCGGCGTTCTTCTGGTCTTCGGTGATGGTCCGGGCCACTTCGCCCCGGGGTAAGCCGCCCGCGATGGATTTCCACGACGCGCCGTAGTCTTGGCTGGCGTAGACATACGTCCCATAGTCACCGGTCCGGTGGGAGTCGAACGTGACATACACCGTACCTTCGGCAAACCGCGATGGCTCGACCCGGGAGACATAGGCCCACTTCGGCGCGCTCGGGATCTTCGCCGTTAGGTTGGTCCAGGTCGTGCCGCCGTCGCGAGTCACGTTGACTTGGCCGTCGTCGGAACCGGTATAGACGAGCCCGGCCTTGAGCCGCGATTCCGCCACGTTGAACAAGGTGCCGTACTGATCGACGCCGTCGTTCTTCGCGATCTTGACGTCCTTGAGTTTCGTACCCATCAACTGCAGCGTGTCGCGGTCAACGGCGGTCGTGAGGTCGCCGCTGATGACCTTCCAGGATTGCCCTCGGTCGGTCGAGCGAAACAGCTTGTTGGCCCCGATGTAGATCGTGGCCGGATCGTGCGAGGAGATGATGAACGGGGTATCCCAATTCCAGCGATAAGGCTTCTCTGACGACGGGGCTTCGGGGCGAATGCCCTTCTGCTCGCCGGTCACCTTGTCCATCCGGGAAAAGAACCCTTCCTGCGAGGAGGTATAGATGATCCGGGCGTTGGTCGGGTCGATCAGGTTGATGAAGCCGTCGCCGCCGGGAATGGTCCACCAATCGGCGTCGGTAATTCCTTCATAGTGTCGGACCTGGCTCGGCCCGCACCACGACTGGTTGTCCTGAAGCCCGCCGCAGACATTGTACGGCGTCTGCATGTCGTAGCCGACATGATAGAACTGGGCCACCGGCAAATGGGGGAACCACTGCCAGGTTTTGCCTTTGTCGCGGGTCGTCGACACCCCGCCGTCGTTGCCGATCAGCACGTGACTCGAGTTATTCGGATCGATCCACATCGCGTGATGGTCGACGTGGATCCGTTCGGCGCCATCGAACCGGAAGGTCTTGCCGCCGTCGTCCGAAACACCGAGCGGGGTTTCGGGCAAGTAGACCCGGAGATCATTCTTGGGATCGACCCGGATGATCCCGAAGTACATCGGCCGGCCGTTGTGAGACCCCATCTTCCGCCAGGTGCTGCCGGCGTCGTCGGTCCGGTACACCCCGCCCTGCTTCTCGTGCTCGACCCGGGCGTAGACGATGTTCGGATCGCTCCGGTAGATGTCGAGCCCAACCCGGCCGAGCGAGCCTTCGGGCAGGCCCTTCGTCAACTTGGTCCAGGTCCGCCCGGCGTCGGTGGTTTTCCAGATCGCGCTGTTGGGGCCGCCGCCGTTGAAG
>JAYVJS010000623.1:0-6520 GCA_043769075.1 Gemmatimonadota bacterium
ACAGCTCGGACCAGATCGCCATGGACGCGACGGTTGAGTTTCGGTTCCTTGCCGCCGGCCGCCGTCAGCTTCGTCTCGATCTCGTCGGGCGAAACGACACCGGCCGCGGGATGGTGGTCGACGGCGTAACGGACGGAGCCGGTCCCCTGGCGTTTACCCATCGTGACAATCACGTCGATATCACGCTTCGGAACCCGGGTGTGGCGCTGGTCCGGAGCGCGATCTCGATCCGGTACCATGGGATTCCGGCGGCCGCGCTCATCATCGGGCCCAACAAATCCGGCGCCCGAACCTTTTCGAGCGACAACTGGCCCGACCTGGCGCGGCATTGGTTGGCCGGTTTCGATCATCCCTCCGACAAGGCGACCTCCGAATTTATCGTCACCGCGCCGGCTCACTATCAAGTGGTGTCGAACGGACTCCTGATCGAGGAGACCGACCTCGGGAGCGGATTGCGGAGGAGTCATTGGAAGCAGTCGGTTCCGATCGCGACTTGGCTCCAAACCTTGGGCGTTGCCCGGTACGCGGTCGAGCATTCCGGGTCCGTCGACGGGATCCCGATTCAGGCCTGGGCCTATCCCGAGGATCGCGACCGCGCTTTTGCGGATTTTGGCGGCCCCACCAAGGCGGCGCTTCGGTTCTACAACGATCGAGTCGGGCCCTACGCCTACGAAAAACTTGCCAACGTCGAGTCGGTCGCGGCGGGCGGTGGCATGGAGGCGGCCTCGGCGATTGGGTACACCGAGCGGCTGATCGGCACCGCTCGTGCGGGGGAGGTTGTCGTCCATGAAATCGCCCACCAGTGGTTTGGGAATGCGGTAACCGAACACGATTGGAACGACGTCTGGTTGAGCGAGGGCTTCGCAACCTACTTCACCTTGCTCTTTGCCGAGCATGACGAAGGTCGCGACGCCTTCATCGAGGGACTCAAGAAAAGCCGCGCCACGGTGCTTGACTACGACACCAAGCACCCTGGGTACCGGGTTGTCCACGAGAACCTGACCGACATGAAGCAGGTCACGAGTAGCCAGACCTACCAGAAGGGTGCTTGGACCCTGCACATGCTACGCGGCTTGATCGGCACCGACACTTTCTGGCGCGGGATCCGCGAGTACTATCGCCAGTATCGCAACGCGAACGCCACCACGGACGATTTCCGCCGGATCATGGAAGAGACGTCGGGCCGCGATCTCGAGTGGTTTTTTCGGCAGTGGCTGACCCGCTCGGGGTCCCCAACGATCGCGGGCAGCTGGCGGTACGTTCCGGCCACCAAGCAGGTCGAGCTCACCTTGGAACAAACCCAGCCAGGAGAGCCGTTTCGAGTTCCCCTTGATGTTGGGGTCCAGTACTCGGGAGACACAACACTCGAGTTGAAGCGGATTGAGCTGGTCGGAGGGGGGGGTAAGTTTCTCCTTGATGCCGCTCGGGAGCCGGCCTCGATCACTTTGGATCCGAACCTTTGGGTCCTCATGGAAGGGAAACTCGACCGCCGGCCCTAGCCGCGGAGCATTTCGCCGCCGGTGATACCCAAAGTGCCGGTCGTCCCTAGCGGTTGCCTGATCGTGGCGACACCCGTCAGCTTGGAGCGTGTCCGTATCCCCATTCCTCCGCCGGACGATGGCGGTTCTTGGCTTGTGGGCCACGCTGGTCCTCGTCATGGTCGCGGCTCGCGTGACGGCCGTCCCCGAGCTGGCGCCGCGGTGGCGCGCGATCCTGCTTGCCCAGAGCGCCAATCATCTGGTCTGGCTGGGCCTGGCCCCGGCGATTTGGTGGCTCGCCGGCGCAGTCCGAACACGATCGATCCCGTCTCAGGCCGCCTTGATGGGTCTGGTGGTGCTCACGGCGACCGCTCTTGCGGCCCTGACGACCTACTTACTCCAACCTGGCCGGCCAATCGGCCTAATCGAATGGTGGGCCGCCACCGGTGACCGGGCGGCATATCTTGGCCTGGCAGTGACGGCGGCTCGGCTCGCGGCCGACCGATTTGCCCGACTCCGGTTGCAGGCCGCCCGCGTCGGGGAAGACGAAATCCTTCTCCGCCGGGCTGAGCTGCTGCATCTCGATCGCCAATTGCAGCCCCATTTTCTCTTCAACTCGCTCAACGCGATTGCCGAACTCGTTCATGTCCATGCGGCGACGGCCCGGATCGCCATCAGTCATCTTCGCTCTCTGTTCGAGCGCCTGAACACGCCCCAACCTCCCCGGACTTCGTTGGCCGACGAACTCGATGCCATCGAATCGTACCTTGGACTGCAGCGGGTCCGCTTCGCCGAACGGCTGAAGGTCGGGTTCGACATCGCCCCCGGCACCGCCAAAGCCTGGGTGCCCACGTTTCTGCTCCAACCGCTAGTCGAGAATGCGGTTCGGCACGGGATCGAGTGCTCGCCATCCGGAGGAACGATCACCGTCAGTTCGCGGATCGACGAAGCGTGGCTCACGCTCGAAGTGACGGACCGCGGCCGGCCGGCCAAGCACATCACGCCCCGCGGTCACGGGGTTGGGCTCGACAACGTCCGGCGCCGACTCCGTTGTTGTTATGGCGACCAGGCGAGTTGTGAGCTGGTCATTGACGACGAAGTAGGCGGCACCGCCACGATCCGGATTCCCAGGGGGGCGGATTTAAGTGAGTTTGCCGGGGTCGATCCGCTCCCGGGGACCACTACCTTGGACCCGTCGCCGATTTCGCCCCAAACAGACGGTTGGCAACACCCGAGTTGGATCATAGCGCGGATGGCGGCCGGCTGGCTCGTGATCGGCGCCGTCTGGGTGGCGTGGGCGGGGCTCGCGGCGGCGACGACCGGTGCCAGCCTGGCCTCGCTCCTCACGGTTGGACTCGTCGCCCGCGAGTTGGGTCTCTATCTGCTAGCAAGCCTGATCGCGGTGGGATTGGCTCTGCTGCCCGAGCGGCTCGGTTGGTCGCCCCGCTGGACGGTGATCGGTCAAGGCGCGGCATGCTGTCTAGCGCTATTTGGCGTCGCGGCAGTTGTCGGGTTGAGTCAAACGACCCACCAGGCCAAGCTGATCGCCTGGGAAGGGGCCCAAACGCGGGTGACTGGATTTCTGATGACGCTGATCGTCGCGAACGCCTGGGCTTGGCACGTCCGACTCGCCCAGTCCGACTCCGCGGCAGCGGAGGCCAGAGCTCACCGAATTGGGCGTGACGCCGCTTTCCGTCGTTGGCACCTCCAACCCGATCTGCTCCGGCGGGCGCTCGTCCAGATCGGAGCGTTCGCGGAATCGGCGCCGGAGCGGGCCGATGAACTGGTCGTGGTACTGGCCGACCTGCTCCGCCAGGGGCTCGAGGCGATTCAGGCCGACCAGTGGTCTCCGGTCAAGCAAACAGCTTTGGAGCAGGCCTGGGCCGACTTGCACCGACGACTCGGGGCAACCCAGCCAGGGGCGGAACAACCGATGGCCGAGGCCGTTCGTGGGTGAAGTGACCCAGCGGGTCCTGTTGGCGGATGACGAGCCGCTGGCCCTCGGCCGGCTGAGACGCATCCTCGCGGAGTGTCCGGGGGTTGCGATCGTCGGGGAAGCAACCGACGGTCAGAGCCTCGCCGCCGCGCTCGCCACCACCGACGCCGAGGTCCTGCTGCTCGACATCGAGATGCCGGGAGCCGATGTCTTCCAGGTACTCCGTCAGGTAACCGCGACCGCTCGGCCCGCGATCGTCTTCGTCACCGCATTCGACCGGTACGCCGCGCGCGCGTTCGAAATCGAGGCTGTGGACTACCTGCTCAAGCCGGTGACCCGCGAGCGGCTCGCCGCGGCACTTGGTCGGGTAGCGAAGCGCCTCGCGGCCGGTAGCGGAGGAGATCTGGCTTGGCAGCAAAGCCTTCGCGTCCTGGCCGAGCGCCAGCGCCAACTGGAGCGGGCCCTGGAAGAGGTGCGCACCGTTCCGACTCCGCGGCTGTTGGTCAAGAAAGATGGCCGCGAGTTTGTGGTCGACCTCAGCGAAGCGGAAGCAATCGAGTCAGCCCGAAACTACGTCAAGCTCCACCTGGCGACCGGCGAACAGCACCTGGCCCGGGTGTCGCTTACCGCCCTCGAGCACGACCTCGATCCGGAGCGGTTCGTGCGGATTCACCGAGGCACCATCCTCAACTTGGCGTGGCTCAAGGAAGTGCAGCCGTGGTTTTCGGGCGACTCGGTCGTGGTGACCAAGAAGGGGCGCAAGTTCAGGATGAGCCGCCGGTTTCGCGACAATTTCTATCGGCTGTTCCGGGGCGCCAAGCCCGGGTCGACTGATGTCGCGGGGCCGTCACCATGAGCCAGAGACGACTTCTGCTCGTCGGCGCGGTATGGACAGCGGTGGCGGTCATCCTGCCGCTGTGCTCGCCGTGGCTTGGTCCGTTCCCATCCATCGTTGCCCTGACGTTTCTCTTTCCCGCCTGGCTCGCCCTCGGGGGCGTAGCCCTCGTGGCGGCCGCCTGGCGAGGCCGAACCGCGCCGCGCCAAGTGGGGGCCGCAACCGTGGTCTGGTTCTTCGCGGCGTCGGAGCTCTTCTTCCAGCGTGACCGACTCATATCGGTCGGGGAGGATTGGTACTTTCACGCCCATCGCGCCTCCTACGAAGAATCCATCAGAGGACTCCCCGATCCGCCGACCAATCTCATCCTTGAGGACGGGCTCGTCCGGGTCGACCCAGGCCCGCCGGTCCGGGTTGGCTTTCCATGGTCCGGGTGGTTAGGCGACTGGCGGGGTGTCGTCTACGATCCGTCGGAACAGCTCGGCCTCTGGCCCCCCGACCCGCATCTGCGCTTGTTTGGGCGGCAGATGCGGGGGTGCCGACGGCTCGGTCCGCGTTGGTTCCTCTGCGACACGGTCGACTAGGGCGGGAAGGTCGTCAGGGAATCCGGGTGTAGGTGGCGTCAAACGTCCGATTCCAGGTCTGGCCGCCGTTGGTGGTTTCCTCGCCGAAGAATGAGACCACGGTAGCCGAGGTGGCCCGCCAGGTAAACCGTTTGGTCGGGGTCTCGTACAGCACCATCGATCCGGCCGCGAAGTTGCCCTTCAGCACGGTTCGGGCCCGGTCGGAGTCGATGAACGTTTGATACCAGTCCCCGGCCGCTGATCGAGTGCTGACGCTGCTACCCCGGTAGGTGCCTTGGCTAAACCGCTCCCGGACGCCACACCCATCGCTCTCGGCGGACACCACCTGGTCGCCAGGCACTCCTCCAGGAGTATCAAACCGCCAATGTCCGAGCCAGAAGTCGAATTGGCGCCGCTCGGCCGCGGTACACGGGGCCGATGCGTGCCATGCCACTTGGAAGTCGCCGGTGGCCGAGATCTTGGCCGTGGCGGTTCCCGGCACCGGGGCCGGGTTGGTGGAAACCGGGGTGCCGGTCCCAGCGAACTGGATGATCACGAGGTCCTGACGCGGCGTCCCGATGGGGCCCTTGGCACTGTCGGTCTTAATGGTCAGCGTGGCTGGTGTAGCGAACGAGACGGCGGCGGGGTTCACTCGGTAGGAGGCGCCTGCGTAGAGGGCGGCGTCCAAGGTAGGATTCACCACCGGTTCGAGTTTGAGGTCAACTCGCCCCGTCAGGGCGTTAGGCGGGATGACCAGACTGGCCTGGCCGTCGGGCGAGTTGATCGTGCCGCCTTCCGGGCCGATTCCGGAGGGCGGCGGTGGCGGGGGCGGTGGGGGTTGCTGGGTGATGGTCCCACACCCGAACAGCAAGAGGCTGGCGGTCAGAGCAATGCGATAGGACACGAGACGGCTCCGGTGAGGTAGAAGGAGCACCAGCCTAGCTTCGAATCGGGGCTCCAGTCGTCGCCGGAGGGACCGGTGGCGTGCATCGGGGGCTGTCAGGCTAGCGGAGCGTGACGGCGAGACCGAGCCGAGCGTTGGTGAAGCCAAAGCTCGGATCCGCGACGCCCCCACCGGCCTGGTGGAGGGCACGACGAGGGCCCCAGACGACCTGCGCCGATGGTGTTACCGCCAGAAACCGGAAAATCGGAATGTCATACCCGATGCCGCCGGAAACGCCGAGCCGGCTTCCGGTGATGTCCGAGTCGGCAAACCCGCCTGACCTCGAGGCGAGACCGAACGACGTCGCCCCGACCCAGGTGAGGCCCGCCCCGCCTTGAACATAGAGCCCGGACCCAAAAAGGAAGCTCCGGGCGGAGACGGTCGCCGAGCCGAACACGATGTCGCCCTCCAAGGCTGTCCCTCCGATCTGCATCGCCTCGAGTTCGACGCCCACCAACAGCCGCCTTGAAACCACTTGGCCAACGAACAGGCTGGCGAACGTTCCTGGTGACCGGTCCAACCGGTCGCAGACCTGGCGAAGGACGCTTCCGCCGCATGTGGCTCCGGCAAAACCTGTTCCGGCACCGACGCTTACCGTTAGGCCATGGCGAGTGCCTGGGGATACCGCTGGGTGCTGGCCCTGGGCTGGACTTGAGACCAGCAGTGAAAGGGCCGCCAAGCTGGTGATGACTGTTCTCATGAGTGGTGCCTCCGAGGGATTGGGTGTGGCTGGGCCCCTACGATCGATTGCCGATCGAAACCGCG
>JAYVJS010000624.1:0-3878 GCA_043769075.1 Gemmatimonadota bacterium
TGTCGGCCCCGTCCGGGCGGCGGCGAGGCGCCGGCAGGCGGCACCATCGACCCGAGCGTGTTCGTCCGGATCGATCCCGATAATACGATCGCCATCACCGTCGCCAAGTCGGAAATGGGTCAAGGGATTCGAACCTCGTTAGCGATGATCGTCGCTGAGGAACTCGAGGCCGATTGGAATCAGGTCCGGGTCGAGCAGGCCTCCTTTGCCCCGAAGTACGGTGAAATGGGGACCGGAGGGAGCAGCAGCGTCTCGAGCAACTGGAAGCGGCTCCGAGAAGCCGGCGCGGCACTCAAGGGTATGCTGATCGCGGCGGCGGCTAAGGATTGGGGCGTGGATCCAAAGGACTGTCGGGCCGAGAACTCGTTCGTGATCCATCCGGCCAGCAATCGGCGGGCCCACTATGGGGCCTTGGCCGCCAAAGCGGCCGGGATGCCGCTCCCGAACACCGTTGCCCTTAAGCCGAAGTCCGAGTGGAAGCTGCTCGGGAAGGACCGCCAGGGTGTTGATGTCGGCGACATCACCCACGGCAAGGCGATCTTCGGCCTCGACGTCAAGATCCCCGGCATGCTCTACGCCGCGATCGAGCGGACCTCGGTTTTCGGCGGCACCGTCAAGTCGGTCGACTCCGCGAAGGCGCTGGCCGTGCCGGGAGTCAAGCAGGTGGTCGAGATTCCCGCCGTGGGCGACGGGATCAACATTCACGCCGGGGTGGCCGTCGTCGCCACCAACACCTGGGCCGCGCTCCAAGGACGCCGTCAACTGGTCGTGACCTGGAATCCGGGCCCCCGTGCCGCCGAGTCGTCTGAGAGTTACCAGGCCTTCATGACGGCCGCCGTGGCCCGGACTGGCGACGAAACCGTCAACAAGCAGGGTGACCCCGACGCCGTGTTGGCCAAGGCCACAAAGGTCGTGTCGAGCACCTTCGAGACGCCCTTTCTGTCCCACGCCACGATGGAGCCGATGAACTGCACGGCCCAAGTGACCGGCGACCGGGTGGAAGTGTGGTCGCCGACTCAGTTTCCGGATTGGGGCGCCACGGCGCTGGCCCAGGCGCTCAAGACCGACATCAAGAACGTCCAAGTCCATGTCACCTTGATGGGCGGCGGATTCGGCCGCCGGATCAACCCGGACTTCACCGTGGAAGCGGCGCTGCTGTCCCAGAAGATCAAGCAGCCGGTCAAGGTGGTCTGGACTCGGGAGGACGACCTTCGCCACGACTTCTACCGCCCCTGCTCGACTCATCGGATCGAAGCCTCGCTCGGCGCCGATGGGTTACCGGAGGCCTGGCGTCATCGGATCAGCACTCCCTCAATCGACGTGCTCTACGGGCCGAAGCTGGCGCCCGGCTGGGGCCCGAACGAATCGGACGGCTCGGCGAACATGTCCTACCGCGTCCCGAACCGTTCGTGTGAGTACACCCTCCTGGAGTCGGGTGTGCCGCGAGGTTGGTGGCGGGCCGTCAGCACGACTCACGGGATGTTCGCCGTCGAAAGTATGATCGACGAGCTGGCGGATGCGGCGGGCCGAGATCCCTACGAGTACCGGTTGGCCTTGATCGACAATGTCTGGTGGCAACAGCCACCGGACTCCAAGGATTTCCCGTTCAAGGCGGAGCGGCTCAAAGGCGTCCTCAAGCTGGCCGCCGACAAAGCCGGTTGGGGCCGGACGCTGCCTGCCGGCCACGGGATGGGGATTTCGTGTGGTTTCGACCACTTGGGCTACGCCGCGGAGGTCTTCGAAGTGTCGGTCATCAACAACCGGCTTCGGGTCCACCGAGTCGTCGTGGCGGCGGACAGTGGCCCGGTCCTCAACCCCTCGGGGGCTCGCGCGCAGCTCGAAGGCGCCGTCACCCAGGGCCTCTCGGCGGCGCTGCGGGAGCGGATCACCATCGTTGGCGGCGCGGTCAAAGAGCGGAACTTCGACGGCTACCAGATCTTGAGAATCAATGAGGCGCCGGCCCAAATCGAGGTCCATTTCGTCGAAACCGATACCCATCCAACCGGGTTCGGCGAACCGGGGATGCCTCCAGTGGCGGCGGCCCTGACCAATGCGATCTATCGGGCCACCGGGAAACGGATCCGCACCCTTCCTCTCGGCCTCCGGATGGCCTAACGATGGTGGTTGACGTCACGGTGAACGGTCGGGCCGAAACCCTGGACCTCGATGTCCGGACGACTCTGCTCGCCGCCCTCCGTGACGGGCTCGGGCTGACCGGTACCAAAGAAGGCTGTGACCGGGGCGAGTGCGGCGCCTGTACCGTGCTCGTCAACGGTCGGCCCGCCCTGGCGTGCCTGATGCTGGCCGTCTCGGCCGATCGGCAATCGATTACGACCATCGAGGGGCTTGCCGCTGAGGGGAAACTCCACGCCGTCCAGCAGGCGTTCGTTGACCACGACGCCCTCCAGTGCGGCTTCTGCACCCCCGGACAGATCATGGCGGCGGTCGGGTGTATCGAGGCGGGCAAGGCCGGTACGACCGCCGAAATCCGCGAATGGATGAGCGGGAATCTCTGCCGGTGCGCCGCCTACCCCCAGATTGTGGCGGCGGTGGCCGCCGCGGCCAAGGTCGGCTGAGCGGTGCGGCCCTTCGAATACCGGAAGGTCGCCTCAACGGCGGGGGCCATCGCTCTGGCCGCCGAGCGACGCGACGCCCTCTATTTGGCCGGCGGCACCGAAGTCGTTAATTGGTTGAAAGACGGCATCGTTGCTCCGACCCTCTTGATCGACTTGACCGCTTGCGAGTTCGATCGGGTTGCCCTCGACGGTGACACCCTGTCGATCGGCGGTCTCGCTCGAATGGCGACGGTGGCCGCCGATCCGGCTGTGCGTCAAACCACGCCGGCAGTTGCCCAAGCGATTGAAGCCGCCGCCAGCCCCGCCATCCGCGCCATGGCTACCATTGCCGGCAATCTGCTTCAGCGCACTCGTTGTCCGTATTTTCTCGGCGCTCGGCACCCGGCACTCGGCAATCGCCACCCGGACCTCCGAATGCCGAGCGCCGAGCCCCAGGTGCCGCACTCCGAGCCATGCAACCGACGGGAGGCGGGGTCGGGGTGCGCGGTGTTGACGGGCGATCAAGAAGCGGCGGCGATTCTGGGGGCGTCGCCGGGGTGCGTGGCGACCCACCCGTCGGATTTGGCGGTGGTGCTGGTCGCTTTGGAGGCGGAACTCGTGGTCCAGGGCGAGGCGGGCCGCCGAATCATGCCGGCGGAGGCGTTGTGGCCCGCTATCGCCGATCCGGCGGTTGAGAACACGCTGCTTCGCGGGGAGCTGATCACGGCAGTGCGGGTTCCAATTGGACGGGCGGCGGGTCGGACTCGATACCTCAAGATTCGCCGCCGGGCGTCGTTTGAGTTCGCCTCGGTCGCGGCGGCCGGCTATTGCCTGGTCGAAGATGGCGTGGTGGCCGACGCCCGGCTCGGCTTTGGCGGGGTCGCGGCCCGCCCGTGGCGGGCTCGGACGGCTGAAGCGCATCTGATCGGGAGGCCTCCGACGGCGGAGTCGGTGGCGCGCGCGGTCGCGGCGGAGTTAGCCAATGCGGCTTTCCTGCCGGGGAATCGATCCAAGGCCGACCAATTGGTTGCGGCCGCAACGAGAGTCCTGATCGACCCGCTGGAGCTCCGGTGACGATCGGTGCTCCGCTGGTCCGGCAGGACGCGGTTGCCAAAGTGACCGGGGCGGCGCGATACGGCGGTGATCGGACCCTGCTTGGGGCGCTTGAAGGCGTGTTGGTTCGGAGCCCCGTCGGTGCTGGTGAAATCGAGGCGATCGACTTCGCCCGAGCCCTCCAGGTTGATGGGGTCGTGCGGATCTTTGGGACCGGTGACCTCGACGTGGCGGGGCCGTTGGAGCACTGGGCGGCCGGCCAGGCCACCA
>JAYVJS010000625.1:0-10831 GCA_043769075.1 Gemmatimonadota bacterium
TCTCGCTGGCCCTGCCCCAAGCCAAAACCACCCCGGACTTCACCGCCAAGTTCCGCCAAGTGGTCGAGGCCCTCCAGAAGCGCGACACCGTCACCCTCCGCGGGATCTACGGCGACCAGTACACCTTCACCATCGGCGGCGGCGACTCGGTCACCACCCTCACCAAGGATGAGCGACTTCGCTCCATCGCCGCCGACCGCGACAGTATT
This sequence comes from Gemmatimonadota bacterium, assembly GCA_043769075.1. Classification (GTDB taxonomy): domain Bacteria; phylum Gemmatimonadota; class Gemmatimonadetes; order Gemmatimonadales; family GWC2-71-9; genus SHZU01. The sequence goes on from JAYVJS010000625.1 coordinate 210, forward strand.
TCGAGACTCACCCTCGAGCGGTGCGACTTCGACCTCTACGGCGCGACCTCCGTCGGCCACTGCTGGATCCGGCAACAGAGCACTCAGGGCAGCCAAACCGAGTGGGTCGGGATCTACAACACGGTGGTCTTCAACCGGACGCCGGCCGGCCGGTGGCAACTGGTGGCCAGCCACGCCAGCGTCAACCGCCCCAAAAAAGCAGTCTCACGGTAGACTATTCAGTGATGACGTTTGACCACTCGGCCGGGATGCCGACCCTGACAACCCGGCGGCTCCGGCTCAGGCCCATGACCCACGATGACGCCGACGACCTGTTCACCGTGTTCGGCGATCCCGCCGTCGTGCGATTCCTGAACCGGCCTCCCCTTGCAACCCCCGCCGACGCCCGGACGCTGATCGACCGGGCCACGGCCGAGTTCGCCGCCAACACCGCCCTCCGGATCGGGATCGTCCTGGCGGAGGACGACCGAGTCATCGGCACCGGCAACCTCCTTCACTTCGATTGGCCGTCCCGGCGCGCTGAAGTCGGCTATGCCCTGGCCGAGCCGTACTGGGGCAAAGGCCTGGCCGGCGAGGCGACCGGCGCCCTGATCGAATATGGATTCGGAACGTTAGGTCTCCACCGGCTCGAAGCCGAACTCGACCCCAGGAACGACGCCTCGGCCCGGGTCCTCGAGCGGTTGGGCTTTGCCAGGGAAGGCCTCCTCAGGGAGCGATGCATCGTGGGCGAGGAGATCTCCGACTCCCTGATCATGGGGCTGCTGCAATCCGAATGGCGGGCACGACCCTCGCCGAGTAGGTTGGGTGAAACCGGATGAGGAATTGCCTGTGAGCCATTTCGATCGCCGAACGTTCCTGGCCGGTGTCGGCGCCGCGGCGTTGCCACACTGGCGGTTCGCGCCCGACCCCTCCCCCTTCCAATGGTCGGCCATCGGCAAGGACGCCTGGGTCGTCCAACGGGGCGGCAGCAACACCACTGTCCTCCGCGAAGCCGGCGGTGCCGTCGTCATCGACCTCAAACTCGGCGGCGTCGGCTACGCCTTGGAACGGGAAATCCGGGCCCGGGTCGGCCCGATCCAAGCCGTGATCATCACCCACCATCACGCCGACCATTCCGAAGGCCTCTCGGCCTTTCAGGTCGACCGGAGCTACATCCACCGCGCCGCCGCCGACCGAATTCGCGCCAACCTCAAAGCAACAATCGCCGCCGCCCAGTCCAACCCCGACCGACTGGTCGACCAGACCTTCGCCGACTTGGTCCGCGACTTCGACTATCCCCGGACGGCCGCCACCGAGGCCGATATTCGCCGGTTCGTGGCCTGGGCGGCGCAGGCGGGCCCCGACGCCCGGACCCCCACCGACTTGCTCGATGATCGCTCGGAGCTCAGGTTCGGTTCAACGACGCTCGAACTGATCCACCACGGCCCGGCTCATACCGACAATGATTGCTTCGTGTTCGACCGCCGCCGAAACCTGGTCATCGCGGGTGATCTGCTGTTTCATCGCCATCACCCGTTCATCGACAAGGACGCCGGCGCGACAACCGTGGGGTGGCAGCAGGCGGTGGACCGGATCCTTGCCACCGCAACCAAGCGACCAACGGTGGTGCCCGGCCACGGTCCGGTGGCTGGACCCGAGGCATTGGTCGAGCAGCGGAGCTACTTCGATTTGGTCCGCAGCATGGTGGCGGAGCAGCGCCAGGCGGGGCGAACCCGAAAAGACATCACCGCCCTGCCGAACACCCGCTTCCCAGGATTTGCGTTTGCCGATTTGTGGGAGGCGAATCTGGGGGTGCTGTACGACGAGGCCGGCTGACCTAACGCTGGATCCGGCGCAGGTAGGCTCGGAGCCAAAGCCCCACCTGCGCTGAGCAGACCGCCACCGGTACCGCCGCGAGGAAGGCAAGCCAAGCGGGGACCAACCGGCCGGACCATGGAATGAACCAGTGCTGGGCCGTGTAGGTTGCCTGCGGGAGGTTATAGGGAAAGTTGTCCGCCGCAAGCAACCAGCCCCGGGCCACCGGGCGCATCAAGAGCTCGGCGAACGGCCATTGCACCACCGCCAACATCACCACGAAGACCGGACCTAACGCCAGCGCAGAGCACCAGGCGTCCCGGCCGGTCGAGCGCCGGTTCATGAGGTCGAAGGCGATCGCGGGAACGACCAGCAAGAACGGCAACCCCGGCGGGACCATATGAGTAATCGAGACATAGACCGGCTCGAGCCGAGGAGTGGCGGCAAACAAGGGCAAGACCCAGGTCATCAGAAGCCGAAGCCCGGTGTACCAGAGCGCCGCCGACGTCGCCGGCCATCGCGACCGGGCCGTGGTCGCTCCGACCAGCCACACCGGAAAGGCCGCCGCCGCACTGACGTAGAAGATCGGAGAATGCATGTGCGCCGGCCCACCCGTGTCGATCCCAAAGAGAGCCGAGACCAGCAACATGATCCCCATACTATAGGAGAGAAGCGAGCCTAATAGGCCGGTGCCCCCACCCACTGACCGATTGATCGCGGCGGCAGCCAACAGCCCGGCGCCCAAGTGGGTGGCGGCCAAGCCAAGCAGGAGGACGACATGAGGCGGACTGGCCGCCTTCAAATCGACCCCGTAGTTGACGTGCCACCACGCATCGAACGGGGCCGCCACCAGCATCGCCACCGAGCCCCAAATGGCGACCCAAACGCCGAGCGGGCCCCGGAGGCCCCAAACTCTCACTGAACGATCGCGGACACTCGGCGATCCGAAGAACGAGGTGTGGAGCACCAAGGCCCCGAACCCAACGCCGGGAAGCCCGCCTCCCAAATACAGACCCAAATGCGGCGGGGTCGCGAACGTGTCTCGGCCAATCGACATGTGCCAGGAGATATCCCAGAGCAAGCTGAGCTGGGCCAGGGTGGCACAGGCAAGGCCAAACAGGATCGGCCAGAGCTCATCACGACCGATCCGACCTCCTGCAACTGGGGGCGGCATGAGCACTAGACGCAGCGGGCGGTGCGCCCGTCTCACGTTCGAGTGAGAATCCGTGGCGGGATCGAGCGTCTAGGCTAGGTCTCCCTCCAGGACTTAGCCCGTGAATCGCCTCCATTTGCGTTGGTTGTCGCCCACCTTCCGGGTCGGCCTGATCCGGGTCCTGGTGGCGGTTGGGTTCACCGGTTGCAAGGGCTGCGAGGAAGGCATGGCGAAAGATGAGATCCCCCTCCCTACATTGGAGGCAATCACGCCGGGCTCCGGCATAGCAGGGACCGATGTGCCGATCAAGCTCACCGGGACCACGTTCACGGAGGGCAGCCGCGTCAATACGACGGATCCAAAGATCATACCCGACGGCACCAAGGTCGTCAGCCCGACCGAGATAAGCACCACGCTGAAAATCGACGGCTCAGTGGTCGCGGCCAGCTATCAGATCTCCGTGACCAATGCCACGGGGGAGAGTATCAAGCGCGATTTCGAAGTCCGACCGCCGGCGCCATCGCTCACGTTGATCGAGCCGGGCTCGATTCCACGAGGAGCCGGAGTGGTTCGGGTCACCCTAAGCGGCGCGAACCTCACCGGAGCCACCGACGTGAACGCGGTTGGGATCGTCACCACAATTCGAACCGTAACCGCCACTTCCATTCAAGCGGACTTCGCCGTCGGATTCGGGGTGACCGAAGGATCTCACCCGGTAACCGTCACGACGCCGTCGGGCACCAGCAGTCCAAACAGCCTCAGCGTCGGAACCCCGCCCGCGCCGGTGCTCAACAGCATCAGCCCCAGTTCAGGGCTCAACGGGACTACGTTCGGCGTCAGGCTTACGGGGGCCAACTTCTTGGATCCGGTGTCGGCCGTGGTCACCGGGGTGGGACTGTCGGGCCTCACGGTCATGTCGCCGACGGAGCTGAAAGGAACCCTTTCGATCCCCGATGGGCTCGACCCGGTGACCTACACGGTGGCCGTCGCCACGCCCTTCGGCCAGAGCAATGCGCTGCCGGTTCAAGGGATCCGACCACCTCCAACGCTCGTTTTTTTGGCGCCCGCCCGGGGTATCCAAGGAACCACCACGGTCGTTCGCCTCACCGGCACCAACTTCCCGGTCAGCGGAACTACAGTTGCGGTGTCCGGTACCGGTGTGAAGATCCCAAGTCTGACCCGAAACTCCGCCACCCAGATCGACGCCCCGTTCGAAATCGACGCGGCGGCCCCAATCGGGTTCCGGGACGTGACCGTGACGACCGCTAGTGGTGGGACCAGCGCCCCAGTGCGGTTCGAGGTGGTCGCGCCCGAGCCACTGACGCTAACCAGCATCAGCCCGAACGGCGCGGCATTTGGCCAAAAGGTTACCGTGACATTAGTGGGAACCGGTTTCCGAGCCGGGATCGGAATCTCGGCCGGAACCGGGATCGAAGTGTCGAACATCGTCGTCGTCGATGCCACCCACGTAACGGCCCAGTTTCTCATTCAAGGGACCGCCACGTTCGGTGACCACAAGGTCACCGTCACCCTCGGCACCCAAGTGAGCAACGCGGTAATCTTCAACATCGTCTAGTCAGCGGAACTGGGCGATCCGATCGACGGCGTGACGGTGATGCGGAAACCCCGGCTCGTCGCCCAATCCCAGAGCCACGATGGCCGGGATCGTGACATGCCCGGGCAGGCCGAGGATGGACTTGACCTCGGCCGGCTTGAACCCCAGCATCGGCGAAGTCTTGTATCCCATCGACTCGGCGGCCAGCAACAAATAGCCTAACGCGATATATGCGATCCCGTGGGCGAACTTCTGCCGCTCCTCGACCGGCTGCGCGTCCCAGTCCCGGGTCACACCCGCCAACGATTTGACCCGGGCCTCGCCGGTGATCCCAGGATGGACGATTTCGGCCTTGGTGGCGATGACGTCCTCCATGTCGGCATAGAGCACGATCAGGCAATGGGTCGAGAGGACCTGGCGCTGATTGAGAATCGCGGGCTCGAGTTGCTTCTTGAGCGCCGGATCACGCACCACCACGAACCGCCACGGCTGGATGTTGTTAGGCGACGGGGCCAGGCTCACCTGGCGGAGAATTTCCCGAACATCCTCCTCCGGCACCGGCTGTTGGAGATACTTGCGGATCGCCCGTCGCGACTCGGTGGCTTCGCGAACGGTCATGGTGCTGGACTTCGGCATGCTTGGGATTCTTTCGGTTAGACTCGAACTCACGGAACGACTTCCACCTCAACTTGGTCGCGGGCCGAGCCCTGGACAACCTCGATCCGGTGGCGGCCCACGACTAACGGCCACCGGCCGGCCCGCTGCACCTTCCCATCGACGAACCACCGCACCGGAGTCCGGCGCACCGCACCGGCGACCCGGAGGCCAACGGTAGAAAACGCGGAATCAACCCCTGGGACAAACCGAAACCGATCGCCATTCCGGGGCGAGGTGATCCGGAACCCCGCCTCGTCCGTTTCGGCGCTCGTTCGCATAACGCCCGACGCCACTCCGGCGTTCCCGGTCCCGCTTCGGCTCGCCCACTCGGCAAAGGCCGCCGGCAACACCACGCCGGATGGCCCCTCCCACGTATCGGGACTGGGGACCGTTCCCGGAACGAACCACTCGGTCAACGCCGGGCAATACCGGTTCGCCAGGAGACCCGACAACCGGCAGACCGACGCCGACTGAAGGCCGACATCGGTGGGCAATGCCAGCCGCCCCGGATCGTAGCGCGAGGCCACCGCTAACACCGTGCGTTGGAGCAGTGGGCCGGCGCCGGTAACTCCGCTGACACCCTCCATCGGCCGGCCGCTGAAATTCCCAACCCACACAGCCACCGTAAATCGCTCGGCGGTGGCGGCGGCCCAATTGTCGGTGAAATGCCGACTGGTGCCGGTCTTGGCCGCGGCCCGGAACGGGAAGTCGAGCGGGGTCACCGGCCCAAAGCCGGGAATCCGCGCCACGGGGTCGGCTAAGATATCGAGCACCTGAGCCGCCGCCCGCGCCGAAACGACCCGGACGCCCTCGTCCGGCTTGCCGCCCTCGCCGACAGCCGTCCATCGAGCCGGGTGCCAGACCCCCAAATTGGCCAAGGCCCGATAGCCGTTGGCCAGCTCGAGCAGAGTCACCTCGCCATTGCCGAGGGCCAGTCCCAACCCGTAGTGGTCGGCCCTCCGGTCGAGACTCGCAAACCCGGCCCGGTGGAGCACGCCGAGCAACCTGGCCACCCCGACCTTCGAGGCCAATTCGACCGCCGGAACGTTGAGACTGCTGCCTAACGCGTCCCGCATCCGGACCGGACCTCGAAACTGCCGGTCATAGTTTCGGGGCGCGTACGGCCCCGAGGCGGTTGGGTAGACCGTGGCCACGTCGTGGAGCACCGATGCCGGGGTAAAGCCTTGATCAAACCCGGCTCCATAGAGGAAGGGTTTCAAGGTCGACCCCGGTTGCCGCCGTGACACCACCATGTCGACTTGCCCGTTGCCGGCCCCAAAGAAATCCGGCGATCCGACCCAGCTCAGGATTTCCCCGCTCCGGTTGTCGAGCACCACCGCCGCCGCGTGCTCCGCCCCCGACGATCGCATGTCCGCCACGGTGTGCCGGACCTCAGCCTCGATCGCGCGCTGGAGGGTCCGGTCGATCGAGGTCCGGACCACACCCCGGACCCGGGCGCTGTCCGACCGGCCCAAGACCCAGGTCGTGAAGTGCGGCGCCAGGAACTGGGCCGGGGCCCCGGAGCCGAGCCCCGGTTCGAGCCGGGCGGCGCCTAACGCATCGGCAGACTCGGCGCCCGCGACCTCCAACCGGTCAAGAATCCGATTCCGTCTGACCGTTGCCCGCTCCAGCGAGACGAAGGGATTGTCCCGGCTCGGCGCATGGGCCAACCCCGCCAGCATCGCGGCCTCCGCCAAGCTGACGCCGGCGGCCGACTTGCCGAAATAGAGCCGGGCGGCGGCCTCGACACCCTCGGCGTTGCCGCCTAACGGGACCCGGTTTAAGTACTGCTCGAGAATCGCCTGCTTGCTCTGGTGCCGGTCGAGCCGGAGCGCCCAGGCCGCCTGGGCCAGCTTCCCGCCCCAGGTCCGCCGGTTACCTCGGACCAACCGGGCCACCTGCATCGGAATGGTCGACGCGCCCGAGACGACTCGGCCGGCCGCGAGGTTTTGACGCAGTGCCCGAGCCAACGCCACCGGATCCACCCCAGGGTGGTCGTAGAACCGGCGATCCTCCGCCACCACAAAGGCCACCAGCAGATCGGGATCGATGTCGGCCAACGGGATCCATTGCTGGCGGCCGCCGTCAGCGCTGCGAGTCGACCGCAACAACCCGCCGGTCCGGTCGAGCAGCACGACGCCATGATCGGCCGGCGGCAGCAACAACGCCGGATCGATCGGCACCGCCATCCATGCTGTCAAGGCCACCCCGGCCACCAGACCGGATCGGAAGATCCGGCGCGACCACCGAGGCCGTACTGAGCGCGAATAGCTCATCGGGTCTTCGGCTTGACCTCGAACACCCCGGCATCGCTTCGGCCATAGACCGCCGGGTTGTACATCTCCTCCGCGTGGGCCTGGGGCTTCACGAATTTGCCTGGAGTCGTTGCCCGCGCCAGGTAGGTCGCGGTGTACGCTCCTTGCCAGAGGCTCCGAGCCGAGTAGATGACCCGGTCATCGCGGAGCTCCCGATGATCGAACGGCGACCACCAGCCCGAATCCCATGAGCCAAACATCCACTGGGAGTTGTTGTCACCCTCGGCCGCTTCGCCTTCGGGCGGCTCGGGTGTGATGCTCCCCTGCCCACCGGCAATGCGGAGGCTCAGGTCGACCGCTTCGAGGCCGGCCGGCAGCGGATCGTCGACCACCACGAAGGAGCGATCGGCCGGGAGGGTCAGCTTGATGCGGACCCGAACCAAGTCACCTTCCGTCGCCGATGTAATCGGCCGCCCGGTTTCGAAGCTCTCGTACCACCGCTCGACCTGAATGCCTTGGTCGGTCGGATTGACGGGGTTGGTCCGGGGCGTTTCCGACAGGGTGAGATAGAAGAAGCCTGCCGCGCCGACCCCGGTGGCCCGGATATCCAGCGCCACGGGGCCTGGCGACGCGTTGCCTAACAGAGCGGCCAAGCTCAGGGTCGAGTCGCCCAAGACTTTGGTCGGGGCCGTGGCGAACACCATCCGGCCGCCGGCCCAAATTTCGAGCCCGCGCCGCTCAGTCGGCGGGAACCGGCGCTGCCAGGCATCGACAGCCCGGGCCGCCATCGCGTAGTCCTGGGTATTCCACCACCACTGCCGGCCGACCGCCTGCCCTCGCGACACCACGGTTTCGAGCAACGGCGCCGCGATGGGATTGGCCGGGTCAACCAACAGCGTGGCCATCAAGAGCAGCGCCGGTGTTCGGTTGGCCGAACTCCAATACCCCCGGCTCCGAGACGAATCGGGCAGCACGGCGGTCCGGCCCTCGATCTTGACCGTTTTCCAGACCGGTTCGAGAATCCGGCGGGCGGTCCGGGCATCGCCGCCCCTGGTCAGCGTCATCGCGAATTGGAGCCGGTCGTCGGGCGCCATTTGGCCGAGCTGACGGGAAAGATCGTTCTCGAGGGGGCGGTTCCGTTTGCCGGCCCGGCTCAGAAACTCCGCCACCGACACTCGCTCGGCCAATCCGGCGCGAACCTCCGAGTCCCAGATCGACACCGAGAGCGCCATGTTCTCCCGGCGCTCGAGGGCTGTCGTTAGGTATCCCGCAATCGCGGCGATCACAGTATCGCGGACCGGGAATCCGGCGGCCTTGGCCTCCAGGAGCACGGCGCCGGCATGCGCGGTCAACGACGGAGACGACCAATCGCGAGCGCCCCACAGCCCAATGGCGCCGTCGTCCCGCTGCCGGCGGGTCAACATCCCGACCGCCCGGTCGATATCAGCCTTCAGCTTGACCGTATCGCCGGCCTCCGGGCCGGCCTGTTTCCGGGCTCGATAGAGCGCCACGATCGGCAGGGCCACGCTGCTGACCTGCTCACTACAGAGATAAGGATAGACCCGGAGGTCGTCGGCGTATCCTTTGAGCAGCGCCGCGGGCGAACTGCCGAGGTTGAGGGTCACCTTGGACCGGGCCACGTCGGCATCGGCGGAGACATCGAGCGTGACCCGGGTCGAATCGAGGACGACGCCGGCCACGGTGGCTAACCGAGGACGGAATGCCGGCCGGATCGGAATCGCCAGCCGGACCGCATCTTTGTCGCCGGCGCCCGAGACGTCGAACCGGAACGCCGCGCTGTCGCCCGGCTCGGCTCGGAAATCGAACCGGACTTCCCGGCCCCGGCCGGCTTCGAGGGTGGCCGATTTCGACTTGTCCCCGGCGAGCCGGATCCCGGTGGCGGTGGCCGAGACGTCTACGTTAGGCGTGCCGCCGATCCGGTGATTGACCACCACCCCGGCAATGAACTCGTCGCCGGGCCGGACGAACCGGGGCAATGCGGGCCGGGCCACCAAGGGCCGGGTCACCAACATCGACGATTGGCCGCTGCCGTAGCGGTCGCCGGCGGTCACGGCCACCGCCATGACCCGGAAGGTCGTCAAGTTGTCGGGGAGCTTGACGGTGGCCTTGCCGATGCCGGCCGAGTCGGTGACCACCGAGCCGAGGAAGAAGGCGGTGGTCCGAAACCGGGAGCGGAGGATGTCGGCGTTGCCCTCACCGCCGCCGCCGCCGGGATTTCGGCCCTTGTCGCCCGGGGCCACTTGGGGCGCGACGGTCGAAAGGTTGCTGCCTAACCGCATTCCGAGCCCGCGGGGCTGGTAGATCAATTCGACCGGATCGGGAAGCTTGTAGCCGGTTAACGACAAGACTCCCTCGTCGACCGCCCACAGAGTGACTTCGCTCCGGGCGCCCTTCGATCCGTCCTTGACCGAGGCGGTGACGACGGCGGATTCTCCGGGCCGGTATTCGGTCTTGTCGGCCGCCAGGGTCAGACCGAGCCGCTTCCGCTCGGGGGTGACCCGGACTTCGGCGTAGCCGACCCGGATCGTCGGCCGGCCGGGGTCGTCGAGCGGGCCGGGCTTGGCGCTCCGGCCCCGAGCGACCACGATCGACACGAACGCGTTAGGCACCCACGCCTCGGTGACCGGGAGCTTGAGGGTGGTGGCGCCGTCTTTGATCGTGAACCGGCGCTGGTCGAGCACGCCTTCGCGTTCGATCGTGACCCAGGCCTCGGCATTGGTGAACGGGGCCGCGAACAGCACGGTGGCCGTGTCGCCCACCGAGTACCGGCTCTTGTCGGGCACCACATCCATCTTGAACTGCGACTCGTCGGCCCAGGGGACCCAGCCGGGCCCAATGACCCAGCGGTAGAAACTGGTCGAGACCGGGCGGCCCTTCTCGTCGGCGGCATCGAAGGCCACGATGTAGCTGCCGGCCGCTTTCGGGGTCAGCCGGCACGTGGCGGCGGCGGTGGTGGTTTGGACCGAGCAGCGATCGACCGTATCAGACACCCACTCGGCCACCAGCTCGACTAAGCCGTCATTTTCCCGGCGGACCTGATGCCATTCCCGCCGGATCAACCAGCCCTGGACCGGGACGGACGCCACCCGCCGACCGTCGGGCCGAACCGCGATGACGTCGACCTGCTCCGAGGTGTTGGCGTTCCAGAAGTAGGTTTTTGAGGTCGGCTTGGCGCCGATGTAGTAGC
>JAYVJS010000626.1:0-5427 GCA_043769075.1 Gemmatimonadota bacterium
CCGAGAACGAGCAGAGAACCCCGGACACCGCATTCTCGCCCGGGAGGTTGATCGGGGCTGAGTTGACGAGGAACCAGCCCAGTTGCCCCCCTGGGCGCCGGAGGCCGATCGTCACCTGGTGTTGCGGAGCCCCGGTCCGGAGGGTCACCGCCGCGGGAAAGTCCTCCCGAAGAAACGGCTAGCCGTTCTCCTGAAGGAAGACGAGCCGGGGATCGACCATAACTTCCCGCATCAATAGGTCGGCGCCGGGCACTCCGAGCATCCGCTCCGCGGCTGGATTGGATTCCTCGATCCGCCCATTTTTGTCGATCACCAAGACAGCCTCGACCAACGTGGCCAAGGTCGTGCGGTAGAGCGCGATACGGCGGGCCAGTTCCGCCGAATGGATTGGATCTGACACAACTCAAACATAGCCCGCTTCCAGTGTATTTTCCGGGTTGACTTCTCGTCCTCATACCCGAGTCGAACGGACCCACGTGAGCCAGGACCATCCTAAACGCGACTTCATTCGCGAACTGGTGGCGGATGACGTCTCTAGCGCCCGCTTCGGGCGCCCGATCTGCACCCGGTTCCCTCCGGAACCCAATGGGTTCCCTCACATCGGCCACGCCAAGTCGATCTGCCTCAACTTCGGGATTGCCAAGGAATTCGGCGGGAGCGTCAATCTCCGATTCGACGATACCAACCCGTCGACCGAGGACCTCAAATTCGTCGAGGCGATCAAGCGCGATATCCAATGGCTGGGATTCCAGTGGGACCAGGAGTTGTACGCCAGTGACTACTTCGAGAAGCTGTACGAGTTCGCGATCATTCTGATTGCCAAGGGCAAAGCGTATGTCGACAGTGAAACCGAGGACGAAATCCGGGCCCATCGAGGCACGGTAACGGCTGCCGGAACACCGAGCCGATTCAGAGACCGTGCGGTGGCGGAGAATCTCGACCTGCTGGCTCGGATGAAGGCGGGCGAATTCCCGGACGGGGCCCACGTCCTCCGGGCCAAAATCGACCTCGCTCACCCGAATATGATCATGCGCGATCCGCTCTTGATTCGGATCCGCCATGCCCACCACTACCGGCGCGGCGACGCGTGGTGCATCTACCCGCTCTATGATTTTGCCCACGGGCTGTCGGATGCGATCGAGGGAATTACCCACTCACTTTGTACCCTCGAATTCAAAGACAACCGGGACATCTACAACTGGCTGGTCCGTGAAGTGGGGTTTGCCAAGCCACCGGAGCAGACCGAGTTCGCGAGGCTGGTGCTCGACTACACGGTGGTGAGCAAACGCAAACTCCTCCGGCTCGTCAACGAGGGGCATGTGAGTGGATGGGACGATCCCCGGATGCACACCCTATCAGGGATTCGGCGGCGGGGCGTCACGCCCGAAGCAATCCGAGACTTCTGCGCGACGGTGGGAGTGGCCCGAAGCGAAGCTCGGACCGAGCTTGCCGCCTACGAGCACGCGGTCCGGAATGATTTGAACATGCGGGTGCCCAGGGTCCTCTGTGTCGTGAACCCGCTCAAAGTCGTGCTGACCAACTACCCCGAAGGCCAGGTCGAAGAGTTGGACGCGTCGTATTACCCACATGACGTGCCGCTGACCGGGTCGCGAATGGTGCCGTTCTCTCGAGAGCTGTTCATTGAGCGGGACGATTTCATGGAGGATCCCCCCAAGAAATTCTTCCGACTCGGGCCCGGGCGCGAGGTCCGACTCCGGTACGGCTATTTCATCACCTGCCAGGAGGCTATCAAGGACGCGAGCGGCCAGGTCGTCGAGCTTCGGTGCACCTACGACGCCGCGACCCGAGGTGGCAACGCCCCCGACGGACGGAAAGTCCAAGGGACGATCCACTGGGTCTCCGCCGGCCACGCCGTCGATTGCGAGCTCCGGCTCTACGACCGGCTCTTTTCCTTGCCCGATCCTGAGGCGGTGCCCGAGGGACAGGACTTCACCTCGGCGCTCAACCCGGCTTCGCTCACCGTGGTCCGGGGAGCCAAAATCGAACCGTCGGCTGCGATGGATCCGACCGGGACCCGGTACCAGTTCGAGCGCACCGGCTACTTCGTTTCGGATGTCGTGGATTCCAAGCCCGGGAGTCTGGTCTTCAACCGGACCGTCACCCTTCGCGACTCGTGGGAAAAGACCAAGGCCAAGGGAACCTGATGACATTCCTCCTGACACTCCTCATGGTCTGGCCGCTCGGAGCCCAACCCAAACCAACGCTGCAACCCAAAGACTATGGGCGGTTTGAAAACCTCGGCGCCGCCCGGCTCTCCCCAAACGGGCGGTGGCTCGCCTACCCGGCCAGCAGGGTTAACGAGATCAACGAACTCCGGATTCGACGGACCGAGCGCGACTCGACTCGCACCACGCCCTTCGGAACCCAGCCCGCCTTTTCCGCCAACAGTCGGTGGCTCGCGTGGACCATTGGAATCCCCGCGGACGAGCGCCGACGACTCGAAAAAGACAAAAAGCCGGTCCGGCTCGGCGTAGGCCTGCTGGACCTGGAAAAGGAAACCGAACGAAGCTTCCCCACCAATGCCGGCTTTGGATTTGACGCCACCGGGAAGTACTTGGCCGTGCTGGGTTATCCGCCGGAGGAACCGAAGGGGAAGGGCGCCGACCTCAAGCTGGTGGATTTAGCGGCCGGCACCGAGTTCACCATCGGCAACGTGACCGAGTACGCCTGGAGTAAGGCTGGATCGCTGGCCGCATTCATCGTATCGACCGGTGCCGACGCCGGCAATGGCGTTCAAGTCTACGACGCGGCTTCCGGACGCTTGCAAAACCTGGACGGATCCGGATCGGCCTATCACCAATTGGCCTGGCGCAAGGGCGGAGCCGATCTTGCCTTCTACCGCTCGACCGACCTGGCGAGTAAAAAGTCCACTCGGCAGGCGCTCTCCGCCTGGCGGGGCCTCGATGGCCCGCGGCCAACCCGTTTCGAACTCGATCCGGCCGCCGCCGGAGTAGTGGATACGCTCGAGGTCGTGGAACATCGAAAGCCCGAGTGGGCGGATGATGGTCGTCGGATTGCCTTCGGCCTCCGCCCAGTCGAGCCGAAGCCGAGCCCCGACTCGTCCAAGGTGGAGCTCGCCACGATGCAGATCTGGCACAGCACCGATGTACAGATCATCCCCGGCCAGAAGGCCCGAGCGGCCGCCGACGGCCGACGGACTCTGTTGGCCGTGTGGGAGCCGGACACTCGACGAGTGGTGGTCGGCAGTTCAGATCTCATGGAGGACGGTACCGTCGTTCCGGGCTTTGAGGCCATGGTCGAACGAGTCCGGGGCCCGTACCCCTGGGGCACCATGTTCGGCCGACCGTACACCGATGTCTGGACGACCGACCTCACGACCGGGCGGCGAACGCGGGCGCTCGAGAAGGTCCGGTACAGTTGGGAAAGCCCCGGCGGCAAGTACCTCCTTTGGTTCAACGGCAAGGACTACTGGACCCAGGACCTCAAGACCGGCGGCCGGGTCTGCCTAACGAAGGGACTTCCGGCGGCGTTTGCCGACACCGCATCGGACACTCCGACGGACCTTCTCCCGCCTCACGGTGTAGCCGGGTGGATGGAAGGCGACCGGGCCGTCCTGCTGAATGACGAGTACGACGTCTGGCGAATCAGCCCCGACGGCACCGGCCCGATCCGTCTCACCAACGGGCTCGCGGACTCAACCGTGCATCGGGTCGTCCAACCACTCAGCGAACAGAAGGCCTTCAGCACCACGGCACCGCTCTATTTCTCGCTCCACGGCGAGTGGACCGAGAAGCGGGGGTACGCCCGGCTCGAGGCCGGGAAATCCTTGGTCCGCCTGATTTTCGAGGACCAGCTTATCGGGAGTCTCGCGAAGGCCGACAGCGCCGGCGTCTTCCTGTATCGTGCCGAGGCCCGGGACAACTCGCCCGACTATTTTGTCGCCGGGCCTGATTTAAGTCAGCCGACCCAAGTGAGCCGGACCAATCCGTTCATGGCCGACTACGCCTGGGGCAAGACTCGGCTGGTCGAGTTCCAAAACGAGCGGGGCCGCCGGCTCCAGAGCGTGCTCCTCTATCCGGCCGGCTACGATTCGACCCGCCGCTATCCGATGATCGTCTACACCTACGAGATGCTGTCCGACCAGGCCCACAATTTCCAGGTGCCGAGCGAGCAGAGCTACTACAACTTCACCACATGGACCCAACAGGGGTACTTCGTCCTGATGCCGGACATCGTCTTTCGGGCCCGCGACCCCGGAGTGGCGGTGCTCGAAACGCTCAAGCCGGCCGTGGCCAAGATTGTGTCGCTGGGCCTGATCGACCCGAAGCGGGTCGGCCTGATCGGGCATTCCTGGGGCGGCTATATCGCGGCCTTTGTCCCAACCCGGACCGACCTCTTCGCCGCGTCCGTGGCGGGCGCCCCGCTCACCGACTTCGTGAGCTTCATGGGGCAGATCCATTGGACCCCGGGAACCGCCGAACTTGATCACTGGGAAACCGGCCAAGCCCGGATGGAAGTCCCGTACTGGGAAGACCCAGCCGCCCACGAGCGAAACTCGCCGGTCCACAAGGTCAAGGACATGAAGACCCCACTCCTGCTCGCCCACGGAGACAAAGACGGAGTCGTCGAGTTCTTCCAGTCCACCGAGTTCTACAACTTCGCCCGCCGGGCCGGCAAGCAGGTCGTGTTGCTGGTCTACGAGGGCGAGAACCACGGATTCGTGTCGCGGCCGAACCAGGTCGACTACCACCGGCGGATTCTCGAATGGTTCGGCCACTACCTCAAGGGCGAACCGGCGGCGGCCTGGATCACCAAGGGCACGCCCCTCAATCGCCTGCCCCAAGAGATCAAACGGGTGGCCAACCCGTGAAACCACACCTGCTCGGACTCTTTCTGCTCGGGTGGGCAATCCCGCTGGCCGGGCAAACGCCGCCCGACTACGTCCCCCATCGCGTCTACGATTCTAAAGAAAAGAGCTTCATCGATTTCGAGTCGATGACCGCCCGGCTTGCAACCCTGGACCTCGTCTTCGTTGGCGAGGAGCATGACGATCCCGCGACTCATCGAATGGAACTAGCGTTGCTTCAGGGCATTGCCCGACGCCGAGACTCAGGCGTCGTCGTGTCGCTCGAAATGTTCGAACGCGACGTCCAACCGCTCCTCGATCAGTACCTGAGCGGACAAGTGGCCGAGTCACTGTTCCTCAGTGCCTCGCGGCCCTGGCCCCGGTACTCAACCGACTACCGGGGCCTGGTGGAGCTGGCCCGCGCCAAACGGTGGCCGGTGATCGCGGCCAATGTACCGAGGCGATTGGCGTCCCTGGTCGGACGGGGGGGGCTGGTGGCCCTCGACACCCTCGACCCCGCAACCAAGGGGCTCGGCGCCAGCCAGTCGCGCTGCCCTTTGGACGACGACTATGCCGAGAGTTTCCGTGCGGTCATGAAA